>DASPYC010000350.1:0-1889 GCA_035636955.1 Casimicrobiaceae bacterium | reverse complement strand
TGGACGCTCGCACCACCGTGGGATGTCACCGTTCGTGCGGTCAGCGTGCTGCGACTTTGGGACACGTTCAGCACGACGCGTACCGAGCGATTGTCACTGGCGACGCCGCAGCTCCGTATCAGCCCGTAGGGATCGGAAAGCTCGAGACTGTCGCCGGGTTGCATGCCCAGAACGGCGCGATAAAACAAAATCCACGTATCGAGCGCTTCCACGGGAAGCCCGATCGCGACGTGGTCGATCGACGTCAGGCCCGCGTCGATTCCTTGCAACCGCGGACGCGGGCTCAAATCGAAATCGATTTCGTAAAGACCGTCCGACCCCAGTTGGGCGGGAACGAAATAAATGAGACTTCCATCCGGCGAGCGGATCGCCGGAATCTTGAGCTCATGAGGCCCGATGCGGCTGTCGAAGCGCGGGCAATTCAGCGCGGTGGCACGGTTCAGCGCGCGCACGCTGTCGTCCGTGGTCACGCTCATCGCGCAGATCGAAGGGCCATGCTCGACAAAGTGCGCCCGCGCGAACGAATCCGGCTCGGCGTTGAGCACAAGATTGATATCGCCTTGCTGATAGAGCGAAACCTCTTTGGATCGATGGCGGCCGGCGCGCGCGAAGCCGAGGGATTCCAGGAAGCCGCCAAGGGCCGTCTCGTTTTTCTTGTCGACGGCGAACTCGAGAAACGCAACGCCGTCGAGCCGCGGCGGTTGTGGTGGATCGAACAGCGCGACACGACCAAGCGCGTGCGACGCGGGCGATTGCGGATTCGCCGCCGCCGCAGCCGTCAAACGCTGCCGTGTCTGCGATTCGAGATATAAGAGCGACTGCATTGCATCGACAGCCGTACGCCGGCCGGGCGCCTCGCGGAATACGTCATTGAAGATCTCGAGCGAGAGCGGTCCGGTATAGCCGGCGATCAGCAGATATTCGAGAAAGCGGGCAAGATCGAACTGGCCCTGACCGGGAAAGCACCGGTAATGACGGCTCCACTGCAGTACATCCATCGCGAGCCGTGGCGCATCTGCGAGCTGCAGGAAGAATATCTTGTCGCCGGGAATTTCCGCGATGCCCGCGGGATCATCACCGAGCGAAAGCGTGTGAAAGGTGTCGAGCGCCACACCGAGATGCGGATGGTCGGCGGCCTTTACGATCGACCATGCGTGGCGGTATCGATTGACATGGCGGCCCCAGGCGAGCGCTTCGAATGCGATACGAAGATTGCGGCGCGCCGCGCGATCGGCGAGCGCGTGGAATTGGGCGGCGATCCGGGCATCGTCGGTCACGGCACCCGGCGTGGCGTTCGAGCACACCAGCATCATCGGCGCCCCGAGCATCTCCATGATGTCGAACTTGCGCTCGGCGCGGTCGAGATTGCGTCGAAATTGTTCGTCGGTCGCGGCGTCGAGATCGCGAAATGGCTGATAGAGATCGATCCCAAGCCCGCGATCGGTTGCCATCTCGCGCAGGTGTTCGGGCGAACCTTGAAAATGAATCAGGTCGTTCTCGAACACTTCGATGGCGTCGAAGCGCGCCGCCGCGATCGCGTCAAGCTTTTCGGAGAGCGTCCCGCTCAACGATACCGTCGCGATGCACTTCCGCATGGCGGCTACTTTGCCGCAGTGATTTTTGCGAGACCGGCGATGGCCAACGGATAACCGTGGACGCCGAACCCGGCGATGACCGCCTTCGCGACAGGGGACAGCCACGAATGATGCCGAAACGGTTCGCGGGCATGGACGTTGGAAATATGCAGCTCGATAACCGGGACGTTGGCGCCCTTGATCGCGTCGTGCAGCGCGACCGACGTGTGCGTGTAGGCGCCGGCGTTGAACACGACGCCAAGCAACATGCCGGCCGCGAATTCGCGCCCCGCTTCGTGGATCCAGTCGACGAGC
>DASPYC010000349.1:0-7012 GCA_035636955.1 Casimicrobiaceae bacterium | reverse complement strand
ACCTCGGAGAGGTCGCGCACCATCGCATCGACATTGGAGCGGCGGGTGGAATCGCGCCGGCCGCGACGGACGATGTTGGCGTACAACTCCGCTTCGGTGACGAACGCGAGCTTGGCGGCGGGCCAGACAAATCCTGCGGCGAGCGGCGCAACGCAGAGCGCCGCCTTGGAATCGCCAGCGACAAATGCCGTGAAGTCGTCGACGAGTGCGGGGCGTAAGCCGTACTCGGCCAAATAATGCTGCATCGTTTCGCGCCGGCCCGCACTTTCCGCGACGATCACCATCCGCCCGTCGAACATGTCGATCGCGCGCTTGAGCGCGACGAGCGGGTCCTCGGCACGACGATCGACCTGTACCGGCGGCAGCCGTCGCACCGGCGCATCGACGCCTTCTGCCGCTTGCGCATCCAGCACGTCGAGCACGACGCGCGCAAACGGCTTCACCATGGCGTTGAATGCGTCCGGCGGAAGGAACAGCTCATGCGGCGGCAACAGCGGACGCAGCTTGTCGCCGCGCAAGAGCTTCCAGCGCGATTCGGTATCCTGCCAGAAGCGATCGATTGCGCCGGCGACGTTTCCATGCAGCGCGATGACGCTGTCGTGAGGCAGGTATTCGACGAAACCGGCCGTCGCGTCGAAGAAGAGCGGCAGATAGTATTCGATGCCGCCGGGCACCACGCCGCTGGTGATGTCCTTGTACAACGGCGAACGGGATGGATCACCCTCGAACACTTCGCGGAAACGGCCGCGAAATCGCGTGCGGCCGGCCTCGTCGAGCGGGAATTCGCGCGCCGGCAAAAGGCGCACGGCTTGCACCGGGTAGAGCGTTCGCTGCGTGTCGACGTCGAATGTCTTGATCGATTCGATCTCATCGCCGAAACGATCGATTCGATACGGCAGCGCCGATCCCATCGGATAGAGATCGATCAACCCGCCGCGCACGCTGAATTCGCCCGGCGACACGACTTGCGTGACATGCGTATAACCGGCAAGCGCGAGCTGATCGCGCAGCTTGTCGACGTCGAGCGTCTCGCCCGTCGTTAAAAAGAACGTATGGGCCGCGAGGTACGAGCGGGGTGGCAGGCGATAGAGCGAGGTCTGCGCGGCGATCAGCACGACATCGCACTCGTGCCGTCCCACCTGGTAGAGCGTTGCGAGCCGCGCCGAAACCAGATCGTGATGGGGCGAGAAATGATCGTAGGGCAGCGTTTCCCAATCGGGAAATGACGTGACGCGGAGATCGGGCGCGAAATAGACGATTTCTTCAGCAAGCCGCTGCGTCGCCAGTGCATCGGCGCAGACCACGGCGAGAATGCGGTGATCGTTCGCGCACTGCGTTGCTAACTGCGCGAGCGCGAGCGCATCGGCGGAGCCCGCCAGGGGCTCGACGACAATTTTCCGAGCTGCATCGGGTGTTCGCGGCGCGAGCGCGGGCAGCGTCGCGAGCGGCGACGATGAAAGAGGGACGGCGATGACGTTTCTGGGGAGCGGCGCGTCTTGCGCCGTGGCCGTCCCGGCGAGTGGCACGGCCGGTGACATTGGATAGCGATTCGTAATCGTAAATTATACGCGGTGAGCACAGACACTCTTCCCTGTTCTGGCGCGTGAACGCGCGGCGCCACATGCGATAATTCTCAATGCCTTCCCCCCGCGCCGCGCACGCTGGCGCTTCACCCTTCGTGATGCTGACGCTCGCGCCGTTCTTCTGGGCGTGCAACTGGATCGTCGGGCGCGGACTCTCCGGCGACATTCCGCCGTTTGGGATGACGTTCTATCGCTGGCTGTTCGCGCTCGCGATTCTCGCGCCGTTCGCGCTGCCGCGCGTGCGCCGCGATTGGCCGCTGCTGCGCGCAAACTGGAAAGCGATGCTGCTCCTGGGCGCGATCGGAATCGGATCGCACAACGCGCTCGCATATCTCGGCCTCAATTACACAACGGCGACGAATGGCGTCATCCTCAACTCGTTCATACCCGTCATGATCGTCGCGCTTTCGTGGATCTTCTTGCGCGAGCGGCTTTCCGCGCCACAACTCGCGGGCGTCGTGATATCGCTTATCGGCGTGCTGACGATCCTGTCCCGCGGATCGGTAGAGGCACTCTTTGCGTTTCGTCTGAACGGCGGCGATCTGCTCATCATCCTTTCGATGGCGATGTGGTCAACCTATACGATTGGCCTCCGCTGGCGGCCGCTGGCGCTCGACATGATCACATTCCTCTTTGCGATTTCCTGTGTCGGCGAGCTCGTCATCCTCCCGTTTTATATCGGCGAAGCAATGTTCGGACGGCAGATGATCTGGACGTGGTCGTCCGTCATCGCGTTGCTGGCGGTCGGACTGTTTTCTTCGGTACTTGCGTATATTTTCTGGAATCGCGGGGTCGAACAGGTCGGCGCACCCGTCGCCGGATTATTTGTTCATCTGATGCCGGTGTTCGGTATCGTTCTCGCCTGGCTCGTGCTCGATGAACGGCTGCACGCGTTTCATCTGATCGGCATCGTGCTGATCCTGACGGGCATCACGATTACCAGCCGCAAGCCGCGGGTAACGATCGTGGCGGCACCGGATTGACGACCTAAGCAGTCATACGCCCGTACTTGTCGTCGAAGCGGACGATGTCGTCCTCGCCGAGATAATCGCCGCACTGCACTTCAATCAATACGAGCAGCTCGACGCCGGGGTTTTCGAGGCGGTGTCGCGTCTCGACCGGAATGTACGTCGATTGATTGGCGTCCAGCTCGAAGACATCGTCGCCCCGCGTTACGCGCGCGCGCCCCTGAACGACGACCCAATGCTCGCTCCGACGATGATGGAGCTGCAGCGACAGCGAGCCGGACGGCCGGACCTCGATCCGCTTGATCTTGAATCCCGGACCTTCTTCGAGCGTCGTGTACGCGCCCCATGGACGCGCGACGGTGCGATGCAGCTTGTACGCTTCGTGACCGCGTGCCTTCAGCTCGCCGACAACGTCTTTCACGCGCTGCAGATGATCGCGATGCGCGACGAGCACCGCGTCGGGCGTGTCGATGATGACAAGATTTTCGACGCCGACCGTTGCGATGATGCGATCGCCGGAATGAACATACGTACCGCGCGTTGCAATCGCAATGCGTTCGCCATGACCGCCGTTGCCGTCGTCATCAGTCTCGGTCAGTGCCGCGACGGCCTGCCACGATCCGACGTCGCTCCAATCGAACGTCCCCCGCACGACAGCGACTTCTCCGGCCGCCGCGGCTGATTCCATCACGGCGTAGTCGATCGAGATATCGGGCACTGCAGCGAATTGCGCAGCGTCAATCTCCAGCATGCCCGTTGATGCCGTGTCGGCGAGCGCATTGATGATCGGGCGCGCCGAAGCCAGGACACCCGGTGCGTGACGCGCCAGCGCTGCGAGGATCGTCGCCGGCGTAAATGCGAACATGCCCGAGTTCCACACGTAGTTGCCGGCCGCCAGATATTCGCGCGCCGTCAGCAACGGCGGCTTTTCGACGAATCGGCGCGCCCGAAACGCCGGCGGCTCTTCGCGGCCGGCCGCCATCACCAGCTCGCCGCACTCGACGTAGCCGAAGCCGGTGTCCGGATGCGTCGGGGTGATGCCAAACGTGACGAGCAGTCCTTTGGCCGCCAATGCCGTCGCGCGGGCGATTGCATTGGCGAATGCGTGCGCATCACGAATCAAATGATCGGCCGGCAGGACGAGCAACACGGCATCACGCCATCCCTGTGCTTCGGCGAACAGCGCGCCAAGCGCGACCGCGGGCGCTGTGTTGCGGCCGAACGGCTCGAGCAGGTAGGTGATCCCTTGCATCGGCGTGAGCCCCACACTCGCATAAACGTCCTTCGTATGGAAATAGAGGTCGCGGTTGGTGACGGTGAGAAGGTGCCGCACCTGCGGCAGATCGAGGGCGCGGCGCGCCGTCTTGCCGAGCAGCGTTTCACCGTCGGGAAGCGGCATGAACGGCTTTGGCGCAGACTCGCGCGAAAGCGGCCACAGGCGGGTGCCGGCGCCACCGGAAAGGATCAGGGGAATGAGTGTGGTCGCGGCCAATTGTCACCGAGGAAAAAGTTAAGCAAATCGTGAATGAAACCGGGTTACTTTAACTCGAACGCGAGGTGTAGGACAAATAAGGACACTAGCATCCGCCGCGCACCGATACGTGTATTGCAAACTGTTCCATACGATGCATCACTCATCGGCACGATAAAAAGCGGAGCATCTTATGGATCTGCACGATTCCCCGATCGACGTTTCCAACATCGTCACACTGCCATTTCTCGCTGCGACGCGAGCGGCGTCGTCGCCCGCACTCGGACGTTTCGGCCGGTTGTACGGCAGCTCGCAGACGATGCAGGACGTCTATCGGATGATCGACAAGGTTGCGCCGACCGAGGCGACGGTGTTCGTGACCGGCGAATCGGGCGGTGGCAAGGAGCTTGTCGCGCGGACGATCCATGAGCGGAGCGGCCGCTCGCGTGGACCCTTCGTCGCAATCAATTGCGGCGCCATTCCGTCGAATCTGATCGAGGCGGAGCTGTTCGGCCACGACAAAGGCGCGTTCACAGGCGCCAGTCGCAGCCACCGCGGATGCTTCGAGCGCGCCGAAGGCGGCACGTTGCTGCTGGACGAGATCACCGAAATGATGCCCGACATGCAAGTGCGCCTGCTGCGCGTGCTGGAAACGGAACGCTTCATGCGTGTCGGTGGCGATGGCGAGATACGCTCCAACGTCCGCATCATCGCCGCGACCAACCGCGATCCGCATGATGCCGTCAAGGATGGCAAGCTGCGTGAAGATCTTCTTTATCGGCTCGCCGTGTTTCCGATCAATCTTCCGCCGCTGCGTGATCGCGAGGGAGATGCCGAGCTGCTCGCCGAGCATTTTCTGCAGCAGCTGAACCTCGAAGCCGGTACCGACAAGCAGTTCTCGCGCGCGGCGCTGGTGACGATTCGCACGCACCAGTGGCCCGGCAATGTTCGCGAGTTGAGGAATGCCGTCCATCGCGCGTTCATCATGGCCGACAGCGAAGTCGAGCTCGATCTAAGCGGGCTTGCGTGTCCCGCAGTCGAGGGCGAATGTCTTCGCGTGCCGATCGGGACGCCGCTGGCCGAAATGGAGCGTCAAGCAATCTTTGCGACGCTCGACCATTGCGGCGGCAACAAGCGCCGCGCCGCCGAAATACTCGGCGTGAGCCTCAAGACCTTGTACAACCGCCTCGCCGCGTATCAAGCGGGTGAATCGAAGGTCGCGACACTGCAGGCCGCAAGTTTGCCGGGATAGAATCGAAGGGCCGCTCATTCCGCGAATGCCCTTCCAATGATCCGGATCCTCATCGCTGACGACCACGCCATCGTGCGAGCCGGCCTTAAGCAGTTCATCGCCGATCAAGCGGATATGGAAGTAACCGCAGAAGCCTCGAGCGGCAGCGAAGCGATCGCCGCCGTCCGCGCCCGCGATTTCGACGTCGTTCTGCTGGACATATCGATGCCCGACAAGAACGGCATCGATACGCTGAAGACGCTGAAGCATGTCAAGCCAGAGTTACCCGTGTTGATGTTGTCCGCCTACGCCGAAGATCAATACGCAGTCAACCTGTTACGGGCCGGCGCCGCGGGCTACCTCAATAAGGAGGCGGCATCGACACAACTCGTCGGCGCGATCCGGACGGTCGTCCATGGACGCAAATATGTGAGCCCTTCGCTCGCGCAGATACTGGCCGACGGCGTCTCCGGCGACGCTGACCGCCCATTGCACGCCGAGCTCTCGCAACGTGAATTCCAGATCTTTTGCAAGCTCGCGGCCGGTGCGGCCGTTTCGAAGATCGCGGATGAACTGAATCTTTCGGTGAAAACGGTCAGCACCTATCGGACGCGCATCCTGGAGAAGATGGCGATGAAGTCGAATGCCGATCTGACCTACTATGCAATCAAAAACGGATTGATCGAATAAAAAGAACAACGATCGAATAAGAAGGCGGGCCTACGCAAATGTAGGACTAATACTGACAGTAATGCGCGTTTCACGCTGGTATCTTCCTCCGACGGCAACCCGAAACGCTACGATCCAAACGGGGCGCGATGTAAGTGAACAATTTGACCCCCCTCCGTGTTTTGCTGATCGAAGATTCACCACTCATTCGGGAGCGGCTGTTCGAATCGCTCGTGGATCCGGGCCGAATCGAAATCGTCGGTGAGGCGGATACCGAACAAGCGGCCGTTGATCTGTTAACGACCGCCCCTTGGGATGTTCTGGTACTCGATCTGCAGCTGAAGCACGGTACCGGTCTTGGCGTTCTACGCTCGCTCATCTCGCATCGGGCGCCCGAAGCGAAGGTGATTGTCCTCACCAACTACGCGTTTCCGCAATATCGCGCCAAAAGCCTCGCACTCGGCGCCGATTTCTTTTTCGACAAGTCGCGCGAATATCACCGCGTCCGCGAGGTCCTTGAAGGGATTGCGGAAAAGCGGGTGTCCGCCCAGCACTGACGCGCGTGTAAACGCTGCTGGCCGCTGCCGTCGGGGTTGCAGTATCGGGGCAGGCAGTCGTCTCCAACTCACTGAATCCATTGCTGTTATTCGTGGCACGCGGCGTGCAAGCCACGTAGAGGGACGCGCGCGTCGCGGCCCTGACCTTCATGCTCATGTGAGAGGAGCGACCATGAAACGATTGATTGCACTTGTGCTTGCCGCGACGTTCGTGCTGCCGTCGATGGCCATGCTGGGCGGATGCAATACCGTCCAGGGCGCAGGAAAAGATATCGAGCGCGGCGGCGAGAAGATTCAATCGGAAGCGCAGGAACACAAGCGATACTAGCCTCCCGACTCGCAGGGACGGCATCCGGGAATCGACAGCCCGTGATGCCGTTGTTGCAGTGAAGGCCCCTGAAGTAATCGCGTCGCGCGGCTGGCGGACCGCAGAGATCGCGCTGGTGGTCATCGCAACTTTGGCGACGATCGCCGTCGCCAAATGGGCGCAGGCGTTCCTGATCCCGCTCACCGCCGGAATGCTGATCGCTTAT
>DASPYC010000348.1:0-1689 GCA_035636955.1 Casimicrobiaceae bacterium | reverse complement strand
ATTCGCTCGACACTCAGGAAGTCTTCGCGAATCGCTCGAGGTGATGATCGGCGTCGCCGAATTGCTGCGCGATCATCGTTAGCCGCCGAAACGTGTGGCTGATCTTCAGCTCGTCGCTCATGCCCATGCCGCCGTGCAGTTGAATTGCTTCCTGAGCGACATGACGGCAGGCATCGGCGATCTTGATCTTCGCCGCCGAGACGATGCGCTTTCGCTCGATGGGATCGGTCGCCGAATCGACCTTGGCGCAGGCGAGGCCCGCCATCGACTTCGCCTGCTCGCCGCTGATGACCATGTCGACCATGCGATGCTGCAGCGCCTGGAACGAACCTATGGCTACGCCGAACTGTTTTCGTGTCTTCAGGTATTCGAGCGTGGCGTCGTTGGCGTACTTGATCGCGCCAACGGCTTCGGCGCAAAGAAGCGCAGTCGCATAGTCGACAACCTCTTCGATCAGCACGAGTCCGTGGCCCTCCGCACCGATCAGTGCGTCGGCAGGCACGTGCACGTCTGCGAAGTCCACGTCAGCCGCTCGCAATTCATCGACGGTGCGATAGGCGGCCATCGAGACGCCGGGAGCTCGCGCATCGACGACGAAGACGCTGATGCCTTCGGGATCGGTGTCGCCGCCGGAGGTGCGTGCCGAGACGATCAGCTGATCCGCGCATGGGGCGTGGACGACAATACGCTTTTCGCCGGATATCGTGTAACCGGCGCTCGTTGACTTGGCCCGCGTGGCAACGTGCGCAAGCTTGTAGCGCGCGCCGTTTTCGGTATGCGCGAATGCCATCTTGAGTTTGCCGGCGCCGACGAGCGGCAATATGGCCTGTTGCCGGGCATGCGTGCCGGCCCTCGCCACGAATTGCGCACCGAGGCCGACCGTCGACAGATACGGTTCGACGACCAGCGCCTCGCCGATCGCCTCCATGACGCTCATCAGATCGACTGCGCCGCCGCCGTAGCCGCCGACGTCCGGCGAGAACGGCAGGCCGAGGAGGCCGATTTCGGCGAACGTCGACCAGATCGCATTGCTGTAGCCTTCGCTCGACCCGACGATCTTCCGGCGCGCCTCGAACGTGTAATCCTTGTCGATGAAGCGCTTGACCGAGGCGGCGAGGAGCTGCTGCTCTTCGTTGTAGTCGAAGTTCATCGCGTCGTCATAAACCGAGCGCCATCTTGGCGATGATGTTGCGCTGGATTTCGTTCGAGCCGGCGTAGATCGAGGTCTTGCGAAAGTTGCAGTAGCGCGGCGCGAGCGAAGCCGTGAAGTCGTCGAAGCCAACGCTTCCATCGACCGGCGAAAACGGTTGAGCCAGCGGGCCGACCGCCTGCATCATCAGCTCGGTCAATGCCTGCTGGATCTCGGTGCCTTTGATTTTCAACATGGAGACTTCGGCACCGGGGGCACGCCCGCCGCGCAGCTGGTCGAGGAAGCGCAGGTTGGTGATCGAGAGCGCTATCAACTCGACTTCGACGCGCGAGAGCTTGTCGCGGAAGCGCGTATCCTCGGTGAGTGGCTTGCCGTCATGCAACTGCTGCGCGGCGAAAGCGGTGAGCTTTTCGAGCTCGCGCCGCGACGCGCCGATGCGCGCGGTGTTCATGCGCTCGTGACCGAGCAGATACTTGGCGACTGTCCAGCCCTTGCCCTCATCGTGCACGAGATTCTCGACCGGCACGCTCACGTCGTCG
>DASPYC010000347.1:0-9654 GCA_035636955.1 Casimicrobiaceae bacterium | reverse complement strand
CGCCGCATGCGAATGCGGGATCTCCGCTCCCAGCCGGTGCCGGGCTTGATTGTGGCTACCGTGTCGATGATGAGCAGTCATCAACGTTGATTGTCAGGCAAAGAGCGCTGCCGTGTCACATTTTCGTAGAACACATCTTTTGAAATGCGACGGCCCTTCCCCGCGATCGGTTCAAGTTGCCGTCCGACTACAAGACGACGCAGAACGGTAAAATTCAGCCGTGGATGCCGAGGAAGCCCTCACCGACCGTATCGACGCGTTGTTGCCGCAAACGCAATGCACACGTTGCGGATATCACGCTTGTCGTCCCTATGCTGAAGCGATTGCGGCGGGAACAGCGGACATCAACCGTTGTCCGCCCGGCGGCCCGCAAACCATTGTCGCGCTGGCCACCCTCACCGGACGGCCGGTTCAGCCGCTGGACGCCACGTGCGGCACGTATGGTCCGCCGACCATCGCACATATCGATGAGGCCGTTTGCATCGGCTGCACGTTGTGCATCGCTGCGTGCCCGGTCGACGCCATCATCGGCGGCGCCAAGCGAATGCATGCGGTGTTGCCATCGCTTTGCACGGGATGCGCGCTTTGCGTTCCACCCTGTCCTGTCGATTGCATCGTCATCGAGCCCGTCCGTCGCGAATGGACGGATCGCGATGCCGTCGCCGCACGCGAACGCTTCGTCGCGCGCAACAGCCGCCTCTCGCGTGGCGAGCGGATCGCAAACAGGACGAGCACCGATCGACCACCGGTTGATGGCGATTCACACGTCCGTCGACAGGCTCGCGTCGCGGCTGCTTTTGCGCGCGCACGAGGGCGAAGAGCGGCATTGAAACCCGGCTCGCATTGATGGTGATTTGTGCGGCGCGAACACGGACACTTTTTGCGCTTTTGTCACTGTCCATTACGACTTCGATGCCGCTAGCCGCAGACCGCGATTTCTCGGAGCGCCTTGACGCGCTGTGGGATTTCGATGCGCCGGCTATTTCGGAGGCGCGATTTCGCGCCGAGCTCGCGAGGCATGCAATGCCTTCCCGCGAAGCACGTGAGACGACGACGCAGGTCGCGCGCGCACTCGGATTGCAGCGAAAATTTGCCGACGCGGACGCCGCACTCGATATGCTTGCACCCGATCTGGACAAAGCGCCGGCACGGATTCGTGTTCGCTATCTGCTCGAGCGTGGGCGCATTCGCAATTCAAGCGGAAAACAGGGCGATGCAGTGCCGCTGTTCAAGCAAGCCGCCAGCGCGGCGCTGACGGACACTCTTCCGGGCGCTGATTACTACCTCGTTGACGCGTTGCACATGTTGGGCATCGCAGCGCCGCCAGACGAGCAGCTCGACTGGAACCTGCGGGCGCTTGCCGCGGCGGACGCATCGACCGACGTTCGCGCCCGCGGCTGGCGCGGATCACTGTGGAACAACATCGGTTGGTCGTACCACGATCGCGGCGACTTTGCGACCGCTCTCGACTATTGGCAAAAGGGACTGGCGGCGCGAGAAGCCGCAGGCGACAAACGGCGTACGGGGATTGCCAAGTGGACCGTTGCGCGCGGGCTGCGTTCGCTCAATCGTCTCGACGAGGCAGAAAAAATCCAGCGCGAGCTCGTCGCGGAAAACGAGGAGGCAGGAACGCCGGACGGGTACGTCTACGAAGAGCTCACCGAAATCGCGCTGGCGCGGAACGACGCGGCGAAAGCCAAATCGTGGGCCGCCAAGGCATACAACCTGCTCAAGAACGACATCTGGCTCGCCGCAAACGAGAAGGCGCGCCTCGCCCGCCTCGCCGAGATCGGCGGGGTCGTGAAATGAGCCCCGCAAAAAGACAAGCGCTCTTTCAACGCCTTGCCGCGCTCGATCCGCATCCGAAAAGCGAGCTCGAATATTCGACGCCGTTCGAGCTGCTGGTGTCCGTCGTGCTCTCCGCGCAAGCGACCGACAAGGGCGTCAACAAGGCGACTGCGAAGCTTTATCGCGTGGCCAGCACACCCGCTGCGCTCGTGAAGCTCGGCGTCGACGGATTGATTCCCTACATCAGCTCGATCGGACTTTATCGGAACAAGGCAAAGAACGTCGTCGCGCTATCGGAAATCATTGTGCGCGAGCATCGCGGCGAGGTGCCGCGTACGCGTGAAGCGCTCGAAAGGCTGCCCGGTGTGGGTCGCAAGACGGCCAATGTCGTGCTGAACGTCGCGTTTGGCGAGCCGACGATCGCAGTCGACACGCACATCTTCCGCGTTGCGAATCGTACGGGGCTCGCGCCCGGCAAGGACCCGTTCGAAGTGGAACAGCGGCTCATCAAGGCCGTGCCGCCCGAGTTCGTTCAGCACGCGCATCATTGGCTGATTCTGCATGGGCGGTACACGTGCGTCGCGCGCGTACCAAAATGTCCCGAGTGCGCGATCCGCGATCTGTGCGCGTATCCGCACAAGACGAAGCCAAAAACAAAGGCCGCCTGAACAATGTTCACGCCTACGCGCGACGAGTCGCGCCGTTTCTTCGTCGATGCGTGGGCAAAATATCGCGCCGGGATGCCGATCGACGGTCTCGGGAAAACCGCAGTGGGGCTCGTTGCGTTGCATCCCGAATACCACGCCATTCTCGAAGAGCCCGAGCGGCATTTGGAGCGTGACTACGCGCCAGAGAGCGGCACCGTCAACCCGTTCCTGCATCTGTCGTTGCATCTCGCGGTCGCCGAACAGCTTGCAATCGATCAACCACGCGGGATACGCACGCACTTCGAACGACTGTGCGCGTCACGGGTCGATGAGCACGCCGCACTGCACGCGTTGCTGGAATGTCTGGGAGAGACGCTATGGCAGGCTCAGCGCATGAACGCGCCGCCTGACGAGAACGTGTATTTGGAATGCCTGCAACGACAGCGATAGGAGCGAGATCGGCGCTTACATCCTCGACTGGAGGACCGCCGGCTGCGAGCTGAAGTATGCGGCGAGATTGTCGATGTCCTGCGCGGTCAGCGTTCCCGCGAATCCGTTCATCGTCGGATCTTTGCGCGCGCCGGATTTGTAATCGCGCAGCGTCTTCGCGAGATAGTCCTGGTTTTGCCCAGCGAGCTTCGGATAATCCGGCACCTGACTGTTGCCGTCCATCCCGTGGCACGCCTGGCAAATTTCGCTAACCTTTTTCTTGGCCGCTTCAAGATCGGCGGCTTGGACCGCCCCTGAGGCGAGCAGAGCTGCCGCGGTGAAGACGCCGAGAAAAAGTCGGCTCATTGTGCGACCCGTAATCCCAATTGGGCGTAGTACGCTGCGATGTTGGCCATGTCGGCATCCGACAACGACGAGGCGATCGCGCGCATCGAGGGGTGCGTGCGCGCGCCGCTCTTGTATTCCTGCAACGCCTTGACGATGTAGGTCTGATGCTGGCCGGCGATCTTCGGCACCCGATAGACCTCGGGATAAGCGGTCCGCCAGCCGGGGATGCCATGGCAGCCCTGGCACATCTGGACTTTCTGACTGCCGATCTCGGCATTGCCGGTCGCCGCCGGCGCCTGGGCGAAGGCGGCAGCGCAGAACGCGACGGCCGCAGCGGCGCTTGCGGCGAACGGAACGGATCGGGTCATCGGGCGCGGGCGGATCGACGGGGCCGAAATGGGTAGCGAAACGCGAAACCTTGAGATTCTATGGGTTACGAAAGCGGCAGGTCAAACAAACGCTATCGCATCCCTTATTCTGAGCGCTTGAGGTACTGCAATTTCTCCTTCACGTCCTTCCAATCGTCCGCGTCTTCCGGCGCAGGCTTTCGTTCGATGATCGGCTTCCAGACCTTGGATAACTCGGCGTTAAGCGCCGTGTATTGCTGCTGGTCGGCCGGCACGTCGTCTTCGGCATAAATTGCCTCGACTGGACATTCCGCGACGCACAACGTGCAATCGATGCATTCGTCGGGATCGATGACGAGGAAATTCGGGCCCTCGCGAAAGCAGTCGACCGGGCAAACGTCGACGCAATCGGTATATTTGCAGCGAATGCAACTCTCTGTTACTACGTAGGTCATCCCGAAAACCGTGCGACTTCTTGCAAGGACTTGAATTCTAGCAGATCGCTCCTTACCTTCGAAGGACGCGACGAACCGTCGAGACCAAGCTACGGTAATATGGGCGGTAACACGGCCTTGTCGGCAGCCCCGGCGCAACGGCCGGCGTAGAGAGGACTTAAATGAGCGAGATGATCAAGCACGTTTCCGACACGACATTCGAGCAGGACGTTCTGAAATCCGGCAATCCGGTCCTGGTTGATTTCTGGGCCGAATGGTGTGGCCCGTGCAAGATGTTCGCGCCTGTGCTGGATGAGGTCGCCAAGACCTATCAGGGCAAGCTGACAGTGGCGAAGCTCGACATCGATGCCAATCCCGCGACGCCGGGGAAGTACGGTATCCGCGGCATTCCGACGGTCATTTTGTACAAGGGTGGGCAGGTCCATGCGCAAAAGGTGGGGGCGCTCACCAAATCGCAATTGACGGCCTTTCTTGACAGCAACCTCTAACCCCGTTAGGCTGCCCCTCGACTGAGTCCCCGCGTGGGTCAACCGCGAGGGGTTTAGCCGGCGCTTCAAGAGTCGCCAGCGGATGCTGGAGCTTGGGTGCCGGAGAGCGATTCCCGGTGTCACCGCCTTCCTTTCGGGGCACCGGTAGTTCCCAAAATCCAGTTCCCGCGTCGTTCATCGGCCCAGCCAGGCCGCCTTTTGTCGTATTCGCACGACTTCTCTCCCGCGCCATGCATCTCTCAGAACTCAAGACCAAACACGTTTCAGAGCTCCTCGACATCGCTAACACGATGGAGATCGAC
The DNA here is from genome assembly GCA_035636955.1 of Casimicrobiaceae bacterium. Taxonomy (GTDB): domain Bacteria; phylum Pseudomonadota; class Gammaproteobacteria; order Burkholderiales; family Casimicrobiaceae; genus VBCG01. Next base: position 4,850 of record DASPYC010000347.1, on the reverse strand, counting down.
GGCGCCAACCGCATGCGCAAGCACGACCTGATCTTCGCGCTGCTCAAGACGCAGGCGAAAAAAGGCGAAAGCATCTTCGGCGAAGGCGTCCTCGAGGTTCTGCCCGACGGTTTCGGATTTCTCCGGTCACCGGACACCAGTTATCTCGCCGGCACCGATGACATCTACATTTCGCCGTCGCAAATTCGCCGTTTCAACCTGCACACGGGCGACACGATCGAAGGCGAAATTCGCACCCCCAAGGACGGCGAGCGTTATTTCGCACTCGTCAAGGTCGACAAGGTCAACAGCGAACCGCCGGAGAACGCGAAGAACAAGATTCTCTTCGAGAACCTGACCCCGCTCTTTCCTGACGAGCCGATGGTGTTGGAGCGTGACATCAAGGCCGAGGAAAACATCACCGGCCGGATCATCGACATCGTTGCACCGATCGGCAAAGGACAGCGCGGGCTGCTGGTGTCGTCGCCGAAATCCGGCAAGACGGTCATGCTGCAGCACGTCGCGCACGCCATTACAGCGAACCATCCGGACGTGATTCTGATTGTGCTGCTGATCGACGAACGACCTGAAGAAGTGACCGAGATGCAGCGCACCGTACGCGGTGAAGTCGTCGCTTCGACGTTCGACGAGCCGGCGACGCGACATGTGCAGGTCGCCGAAATGGTGATCGAAAAGGCAAAGCGCCTGATCGAGCACAAGAAGGACGTCGTGATCCTGCTCGACTCGATCACGCGCCTCGCGCGCGCCTACAACACCGTGGTGCCAGCGTCCGGAAAGGTTCTGACCGGCGGCGTCGATGCCAATGCGCTGCAGCGACCGAAGCGTTTCTTCGGTGCGGCGCGCAACATCGAAGAGGGCGGCTCGCTCACCATCATCGCAACCGCGTTGATCGACACCGGCTCGCGGATGGACGACGTGATCTACGAAGAATTCAAGGGCACCGGCAACATGGAAATCCACCTCGACCGGCGAATGGCCGAAAAGCGGATTTATCCGGCGATCAACGTCAATCGCTCCGGCACGCGGCGAGAAGAGCTTCTGCTCAAGCCCGACATCCTGCAAAAGGTCTGGATCCTGCGCAAGCTCCTCTATCCGATGGACGAGCTCGAGGCGATGGAATTTCTGCTCGACAAGGTCAAGGCGACGAAGAGCAACGCGGACTTCTTCGACAGTATGCGGAGAGGCTAACAGTACAGTTTGAAGTCCGCTCTCTCCGCCTTCGCGGGCCGATCCCCGCGCTTTCGCGCGGGGCCCCTCGTCCTCGCTGCGGCGTCCTACTTCTTCGACGGTATGCGCACAGGCTGACGCCAGGTGACGACCTGCAAGCCATTGAAACCACGTCATTTCAGATACTCGGCTTGCAATGGGCGGATGTGTCCCAACCTTGTCTTGCACAGCGGAATCGGGGATAATCTTCGATTGCCCGAAACCCCCGCCGGTCCGGCGCGTTAGGCCGGATGGCCGATCGCGGCGACGGCGTTTCCGGTGCACGATCCCAGGATTCCGGGCCAAAGACGAGGCGCACAATGAAAGCCGATACTCACCCCAAGTACAGTGAAATAAACGTGACGTGCAGCTGCGGCGTCACGTTCAAGACGCGCTCGACGATCAACAAGCCGTTGCACGTCGAAGTCTGTTCTTCGTGCCATCCGTTCTACACCGGAAAGCAGAAGATCGTCGATACGGCCGGACGCGTCGAGAAGTTCCGCCAGCGTTACGGGCAAAAGAGCGCGCCGCCGACGGCTTCGTAGCGTATCGCCGCTTCGCACTTCGAGAAGGCAGCTTCGGCTGCCTTTTTCATTGCCGAGTGGTTAGAGTGATCCAATTGCCCCCATCTCACGCCATGCGCGCGCCCCGCCCGTACGTTTCCGAGCCGATGGACCCCACTGAGGTAAGTCCATCGGGTCAGTACCGTGCGTTCAAGGCGGCCGGGCTTCTGCTTCTCGCGGCGGCATGGATTGTTCTGGGGCTGGTCGGCCACGATCCGTGGAAGTTCGACGATGCGACGAACTTCGGCATCGCGTTAGACATTGCGGAACGGGGCGATGTGGTCGTGCCCTATCTGGCCGGCGAGCCGTTTCTCGAACGGCCGCCACTGTTACCGGCGCTGGGGGCCATTGGGATCAAGGCGCTGTCGCCGCCGCTCGAACCGTACAACGCCGCGCGTCTTGGTGCGGGCGTGCTTTTAGCGGTGATGCTGACGTTTGCAGCGCTCGCGAGCCGTGAATTTTCCGGGCGGGCATTTCGCTGGTTGCCGATGTTGGTGCTCATCGGCACGCTCGGCTTTTGGGACCGCGCGCACGCGCTTTCCGGCGAGCTTGGCATCGCGGTAGGTGTTGCGATCGCGCTGTACGGATTTGCGCTGGCATTGCGACGCCCGTGGACAGGCGGCGCGTGGTTGGGCGTCGGCATCGCTGTCGCGTTCGGCAGTCGCGGACTACAAGGACCGACGTGGCTTGCTATCACCGCACTTTTGCTTCCGCTTTTCGGTAGGCCGTGGCGGAGGCGAGCGTACGTCGCAACGCTTGTCACGGCCGCTCTTGTCGCGCTAGCGCTGTCGCTGCCATGGATCGTTGCGCTTCACGCGCGCGATCCAGCGCTCTTCGACGCGTGGTGGGGAAGCGAAGCGTTAGTGAACTATGTTGGCTTCATTGCCGGGGCGGAGCCCGCGGACCCGACGTACCATCTTCGCAACCTGCCCTGGTTCGCGTGGCCGGCGCTGCCGCTCTTGCTCTGGACGGCGTGGATGCGGGGACGCGGCTTCAACGGTGGCCTGCGCGAACCCGGCATCATCGTGCCCGGCGTTCTGTCGGCGGTGATGCTGCTGAATCTATTGGTCTCGCCGGAACCGCGCGTGATCAGCGCACTGCCGCTGCTCGTTCCATGCGCGCTTCTGGCGACCATCGAAGTCGATTCGCTTGCCCGCGGTTTTTCCGGCTTCCTCGACTGGTTCGGCATCCTCACGTTCGGCCTGCTCGCGCTACTCGTCTGGGCGATGTGGATCGATGCGCGCGTATTCGGAATGTCATCCCGTGTCGCCGTGCTGTTGAAAGACACGGAGATCGGCTTTCAACCGACGTTCCATTTGGGACGGACATTGCTCGCGGTGTTCCTCACCGTACTTTGGATCGTTCTCGTGCGCCCCGCCCGGCGCAGCAACCGCCGCGCCGTGCTGAATTGGGCTGTCGGCGTTACGCTGCTATGGGGCTTGTATTCGACGATCTGGCTACCGTATCTCGATTCACGGCGCTCCTATCGTGCGATGATCGAAAGTGCCGCATTGCATCTGTTGACGCCAGACTGCGTCGCGAGCCGCGCACTCGGGGAGCCGCAGCGCGCGCTGTTCCAGTATTTCGCCGGTTTGCGCACCGTTCGCGAAGAAGTGAATCCCGACACCGACTGCCCGTTGTTGCTCGTCCAATATGGACGTCAGCCCACGGCGCCCGATATTGCCGGATATCAGATCATGTGGGACGGCCACCGGCGCGGCGACGACAGCGAACGCTATGTCTTGTATCGGAAAGGGACGCCGTGAGGTTCATCGACGAAGCCGTCATCGAAGTCATCGCCGGTGATGGCGGCAACGGCGTTGCGTCGTTCCGGCGCGAAAAATACGTTCCGCGTGGCGGACCCGACGGCGGCGATGGTGGTCGCGGCGGCAGCATCTATGCGATCGCGGACCGCAACATCAACACGTTGATCGACTATCGCTATGCGCGCATCCATCGCGCGAAAAGCGGCGAGAACGGACGCGGCGCCGATCAATACGGACGCGGCGCGGATGATGTCGTGTTGCGCGTGCCCGTCGGAACCGTGATCATCGATGCAGACACGACCGACCTCATTGCCGATTTGTCGGCCGACGGCATGCGCGCGCTCGTCGCACGCGGCGGCAAGGGCGGACTCGGCAACCTGCACTTCAAGTCGAGTGTGAACCGCGCGCCGCGGCAGCATACGCCCGGCGAAACAGGCGAACAGCGGCGACTGCGGCTGGAGTTGAGAGTACTGGCGGACGTCGGTTTGTTGGGCATGCCCAATGCCGGAAAGTCGACGTTGATCCGCGCGATCTCCGCCGCCCGTCCGAAGGTCGCCGACTACCCGTTTACGACGCTTGCGCCGCAACTCGGCGTCGTGCGCACCGATACGAATCACAGCTTCGTCGTCGCCGACATTCCAGGATTGATCGAGGGCGCCGCCGAAGGCGCGGGGCTCGGCCATCGCTTTCTGCGCCATTTGCAGAGAACGCGCTTGCTGCTCCATCTCGTCGACATCGCACCGTTCGATCCGTCGGCGGATCCGGTGCACGACGCGCGCGCGATTGTGCGCGAGCTCAAGAAATTCGATCCGGCGTTGCACGAAAAACCGCGCTGGCTCGTGTTGAACAAGCTCGATTTGATCCCGGCGAACGAGCGAGACGCACGCGTCGAGGCGTTCGTCAAAGCGTATCGCTGGACTGGAAAGGTCTTCGCGATCGCCGCCATCAACGGCGACGGTTGCCGCGAGCTGGTGTACGCAGTTCAGGAATGGCTCGACGCGCATCCTGCCGAGGCGGCCGAAACGACTGCGGCAGCCGACGCCGCGCGAAAGCCCGTCGTGGTAATGCCGAAGCCGATGCGCGAGCGCGCTCCGCGACGGCGCAGAACGGCGCCATGAGCGAGTGTGGGGCTACGCGATGAGCGGGCCGCTCGTGTCCGCCCGGCGGATTGTCGTCAAGGTCGGCTCGTCACTCCTTACCAACGACGGTCGTGGGCTCGATCACGCCGCGGTTGCGCGCTGGGCTGGCGAGATTGCGCGAATGCGGGCGGCGCACAAAGAGATCGTGCTGGTTTCATCGGGCGCGATTGCCGAGG
>DASPYC010000346.1:0-2604 GCA_035636955.1 Casimicrobiaceae bacterium | reverse complement strand
GGCTCCGAGCGCCGCGGGAGAAAGCGGCGCACCGATCGACGAACAGGCGTTCAAGGCTGCGCATGCATCGCCATCGGTGCGTGTCTTTGCGCGCGAGCTCGGCGTCGATTTGAGCAAGGTCAAAGGCAGCGGGCCCAAAGGGCGAATCCTGCATGAAGATGTGCAGCAGTTCGTGAAGCGGGCGCTGTCCGGTCAGGCGACGCCTTCAGCCGGAACGGGCATTACCGGCGGCGGCGCGCTGAATTTGTTGCCTTGGCCGCAAGTCGATTTCACCAAATTCGGCGTGGTCGAAGCGAAGCCGCTCTCGCGGATCAAGAAGATTGCCGGTGCGAATCTCGCGCGGAACTGGGTGATGATTCCGCACGTCACGCAGTTCGACGACGCGGATATCACCGATCTCGAAGCGTTTCGCGTGCGGTTGAACAAGGAGAACGAGAAAGCCGGCATCAAGGTGACGATGCTCGCGTTCCTCATCAAGGCCAGTGTCGCGGCGTTGCGCAAGTTTCCGGACTTCAATGCCTCGATCGATGGCGAGAACCTCGTTTACAAGCGCTACTTCAACATCGGTTTCGCCGCCGACACGCCGAACGGCCTCGTCGTGCCCGTGATCAAGAGCGCCGATCAGAAGGGCGTCACGCAGATCGCGCAGGAAATGGCCGAGCTATCGGTGAAGGCGCGCGACGGTAAGCTCGGGCCCGCCGATATGCAGGGTGGGTGTTTTTCGATTTCGTCGCTCGGCGGCATCGGCGGCACGGCGTTCACGCCGATCATCAACGCGCCCGAGGTTGCGATTCTCGGCGTATCGAAAAGCGTCACTCAGCCGGTCTGGGACGGCAAGGAATTCGCGCCGCGGCTGATCCTGCCGATCTCGCTGTCCTACGATCATCGCGTCATTGACGGCGCCGCGGCGGCGCGCTTCACGACGTATCTGTGTCAATTGCTCGCCGACATGCGTCGAGTGATGTTGTGAGAGCGCTGGACTCGCTTGCGCTCGTCGCTGCGATCGCGTGCGCCCCCGTACATGCCGCCGAGGAAGTCGTAACCCTTCCGGTGCGCGAAGGCGTGACGGAATCGTATCTGTTGGTCTACGACAAGTCCGCGACGCCGAAGGCAGTGGCCGTATCGTTCATCGGCGGCGTGGGCGCGATCGACTTCGCGAAACGCATGAGCGACGGCGTTGCGCGTTTCAGTCCCGGCGCCAACGTCCTTATTCGCATCCGCACGAACCTCGCCGGTAGCGATATCGCCGATGCCATCGTCGATGCGCCGTCCGACCGACTGCCGGGCGGCATGACCGACGATTTTCGCAGCAGCGACCAGCATGCGGCTGACATCCGGAAAATTGTGGCGGATTTGCACGCGCGTTTTCCGCAAGCGCGGATCTTCCTGATCGGAACGAGCCGCGGCACGATCTCGGTCGCGCATCTATCGATGTCGCTCGCCAACGTGGTGCAGGGCTCGATTCTGAGCTCGACCGTGACGGTTGCCGATCGCACAAGCCCCACGTTGTCGGGATTCGATTTCGCGACGATCAAGATTCCGTTGCTGTGGGTCCATCATCGCGATGACGGCTGCCGCTTGAGCCCCTACGCCGGCGCGCAGCGGGGTGCGCGCGGCGCGGCGTTCGTCAGTGTGAGCGGGGGAGATCCGCCGCAGTCGGGTCCGTGCGACCCACTCTCACCGCACGGCTATTTCGGTCGCGAGGACATGGTGACCCAGGCGATCCGCGACTACATGCTGGGACGCGATTTTCCTCGCGAGATCCAATGAGCACAATCGAAGTCAAGGTGCCGGACATCGGCGACTTCACCGACGTCCCGGTGATCGACGTGTTCGTGAAGCCCGGCGACAACGTGAAGCCGGAAGACCCGCTCGTCACGCTCGAATCGGACAAGGCGACGATGGATGTGCCGTCGCCCAACGCCGGCGTCATTAAGGACGTCAAGCTTAAAGTCGGCGACAAGGTGAGCGAAGGCAGCGTGATTCTGACGTTGGAAACGCAAGCCGCCGCCGCGGTGCCGTCATAGCAGGCGTCCCCTGCAAAACGAGAAGGAAGCGAACCGCCTCCCGCTGCCGCACCGCCCCCCGCGAAAGAGTCGTCGGGAATCAAAGCCGACATTGAGTGCGAAATGATGGTGCTGGGCTCGGGTCCGGGCGGCTACAGCGCCGCATTTCGCAGCGCCGATCTCGGCATGAAGACCGTTCTCGTCGAGCGCTACGCAACGTTGGGCGGCGTCTGCCTCAACGTCGGCTGCATTCCATCAAAGGCGCTGCTTCATATTGCGGGCGTGATGGACGAGGCCAAATCGTTCGCCGAACACGGCATTACCTATGGCGTGCCGCAAGTCGACCTGACGAAGTTGCTCGGATGGAAGAACAAGGTCGTCGGCAAGTTGACGGGCGGGTTGAGCGGAATGGCCAAAGCTCGAAAAGTCGACGTCGTGCGCGGCAACGGCACTTTTCTCGACGCGCATCATCTTGAGATCGCGCTCACCGACGGTCCGGGCCGCGAGCCGACGGGCGCGAAGAAAATCATCCGCTTCGAAAAGGCGATCGTCGCCGCTGGATCAGAGGCGATCTGGCTTCCGTTCGCGCCGAAAGATC
>DASPYC010000345.1:0-8247 GCA_035636955.1 Casimicrobiaceae bacterium | reverse complement strand
GCTGCTCGATCATGTTGATCAGCCGTCTTCCGTCGCCGTCGGCGTAGCCGATCAGCGCATCGCGCGCCGCGCCGTCGAGCGAAGTCGCCGGCATTGCGGCTGCCAACGCGCGATCGAGCAGCACGGCAAGCTCATCATCGGCAAGCGGCTCCAGAACATACACGGCTGCGCGTGACAGCAATGCACTGTTCACTTCGAACGATGGGTTCTCGGTCGTCGCACCGATGAACGTCAGAACCCCCTGCTCGACATACGGCAAGAACGCATCCTGCTGTGCCTTGTTGAAGCGGTGGACTTCGTCGACAAACAGAATCGTCGCGCGCCCGTATTGCTGACGTACCGCGTCCGCGCGCGCCACCGCGTCGCGGATGTCCTTGACGCCTGCGAGCACCGCCGAGATCGCGATGAACTCGGCATCGAATGCGTCCGCCATCAAGCGCGCCAGCGTCGTCTTGCCCGAACCCGGCGGGCCCCATAGGATCATCGAATGCGGCTTGCCGGCGGCAAACGCCACTGCAAGCGGCTTCCCTTGGGCGAGCAGGTGCCGTTGGCCGACGACGTCCTCGATGGTCCGTGGACGCAAACGTTCAGCGAGCGGAACGGTGCCCGTCGAGGAGCCCGAAAATAGATCGTTCATCAGAATAGGGTCGTTTGCTCGTTGGAATTATGCGCGGTAGAGTCCGCCCGTGCACCCGGCCCCTTCCCCGCATCCAAAGCCCGTGATTCGCAATAACCCTGTCAAAGCCGCGCTCGCCGCCGGGAACCGCGCATACGGTGCGATGGTGTTCGAGTTCTTTTCGCCGGGCCTGCCCCAAATCTGCCGCAACGCAGGCGCCGAGTTCGTCCTCTTCGACATGGAGCACACGGGGCTCGGCTTCGAAACGCTCAAGATGCAAATCGCGTTGTGTCGGGGGCTCGACATCGTGCCGATGGTCCGCGTGCCGCGCGGCGAATATCATTTCATTGCCCGAGCGCTCGACGTCGGCGCGATGGGCGTAATGGTGCCGATGGTCGGCTCGGCCGCAGAAGCCGCACACATCGTGTCGTGCACGCGGTACCCCCCGCTTGGACGTCGCGGGGCGGCATTCGCCTTCGCGCACGACGACTACCAAGAAGGCGATGTACGCGGCAAAATCGAGGCGCTGCATTCGCGCACGATGGTGATTCCCCAAATCGAGACGACGGAGGGACTGGCCAACGTCGAAGCGATCGCCGCTGTGACGGGCGTCGACGCGTTGTGGCTCGGGCACTTCGATTTGACGAATTTTTTAGGCATCCCCGGCGGATTTCAAGAGCCGCGTTATCTCGCCGCGGTCGATCGCATCGTTGCCGCGTGTGAGCAGCAGAGCAAGGCGGCGGCTTTTATCGCCACCGACGAGACCTGGGCGCGAGAATATGCGTCCAAAGGCTTTCGGCTGTTCGCTTTCGGCCTCGACCAGCTCCTGTTGCAAACCGCCCTGCGCCGCGGTCTCGACGTGCTGCGCAACGCAAGCGCGTGACGGAGACAACTCGACAATGACAACCCATTGGCGCGTCGGCATCACGCGCGACATCCTGGACAGTCGAGGCGAACCTGCGTTCGGCCGGGCGGCACTCACCGAGCTCGATCGCGCGAGCGCCATCACCTGGGAGTATTTGCCCGAGGTCGTTCCCGCCATCACACCGGAGCACACCGCACAGTACGACGCGCTTTACGTGAATGCGGCGCGCGTTCCCGCGATGGCGGTTGCGCGCGCCGACTGCCGTTTGCGCGTCGTTGCAAGGCATGGCGTTGGCTACGACACCGTCGACATTCCGGCGATGACCGCGGCCGGCATCCTCGTCACGCATACACCGAGCGCCATGCCACGTCCAGTCGCAACGATCGCGCTGACCTACATCCTCGCGCTCGCAGGAAAACTGATGTTGAAGGATCGCTTGACGCGAACGGGTCGCTGGCGCGAACGCATTGATCACATGGGAATGGGGCTTACCCGCAAAACGCTCGGCGTCGTCGGTGCGGGACGCATCGCCAAGGAATTGTTGCGGATGGCGCACACGTTCGACCTGTCGCTTATCGCAGCAGATCCGTACGCCGATCGTGTCGAGCTTGGTTACCTCGGCGCGCAACTCGTCGATCTCGACACGTTGCTTGAGACTGCCGATTTTGTCGTCGTGTGTTGCCTGCTGAACGAAAAAACGCGTTACTTGATCGGGGCGCGTGAGCTTGCGCGGATGAAGCCGACCAGCTATTTCATCAACGTAGCGCGCGGTCCCATTGTCGACGAAGCAGCTCTCATCGAAGCGCTCCAGCGAAACGCCATCGCCGGCGCGGCGCTCGATGTCTTCGAAACCGAGCCTGTGAACGACGATAATCCCCTACTCGCCATGGATAACGTGATCGTCACGCCGCATTCGCTGTGCTGGACCGACGAATGCTTTCACAACATGGCAGTCACGGCAATCTCGAGCATCGTCGACGCGCAGAGCGGCCGACGGCCGCAATTCATCGTCAATCGGGAAGTGCTGGATCATCCGCGCATGCGCGCGTTGCTGCCGGCATAAGGCGAGTTCGTCCTTCGTCACTTCGCGCCGGCATCGCCGACGACGTCGGCCCCTGACGGCACGTCGAAGCGAAACAACGTCGCGGCAAGAGCGGGATTGCGCTCCACCGATGCAAAATCAAGCGTCGTGATCTGACCAAACGCGTCGGTCAATTCCATCTTGCGCGGCAAGTTGTCCCGAAAGCCGATCCGCACGCGCGTGAATTGCGATTCCTGATTCTTCGGCGTTGCCTCGACGAATTCCAGGCCATCAGTTGCCGCGCCCGCGACCAGCGTGAAATTCTTTTCAAGCGCATTGTCTCCGGCAAGCAACGCCGCCGGCGTGGCGCCGAGGGCCACGTCGAGCTTTCGCACAACGACCTGATTGAGATCGCGGTCGTAGACCCAGACGCGCGCACCGTCGCCGACGATGATCTGCTCGAACGGCTTGTCGTAGGTCCAGCGAAACTTGCCGGGACGCTGGAAGGCGAAAGTGCCGCTCGAATTTTGCGACGTGGGTCGCGTCTTGCTCGCGACGGATTGCTTGAACGTGCTGTTCGACGTCTTTGTCTCGGTAAGAAAGGCGTGGAGCTGATCAAGCCCTGAGGCGTCGGCGGCGGTCACGTACGCTAATACGATTGCGAGTGCCAACAGTCGACCGTGAGCGGGGATCATCAGCGTCGGAGTCAATTGCGCGAACCGAGTTCCGTGCCGGGGATATTCGCAAGGCAATTACCGACGCGATCGAGAATCACGTACGAGTGCGTCAGTCCGCCGGCATCTTTGCGATTGCCAGAGCGCTTGTATTGCTGGACGAATACGCGCCACGCGCCGTTCGCCCATTCCGAATCGGCGTCGCAGCCTGACACGAAATTGGACCCCCACGCTTGCGGCTTGGCCGCTGTGCTGCCCCCAGAGGGGGTGTAATTCGCGCCTTGCGACGGCCCTGCGGCGCGACTGCTGTCGGGGCCGCAAAAGTCGTGCGGCAACAGCGTGCGCGCGCGCTCGATCGCTTCCTTCTCGGTCAGCGGAGGCGCATTGGTCGTCCGATCGTGCGGGCAGAATTCCGGGCCCGTCCGATACGCCTCGACGGGGCCTGCAACTGCCGCTACCGACAAAGGCAACGACGCAGCGCAGAGAACGACGCGACGAATGTTCACGCCTCCCCCTTGCCCGCGGGTGCCAGCACATCGCGGTTGCCGTTCGATTGCATCGGCGATACCAGTCCCGCGCGTTCCATCTGCTCGATCAAGCGCGCGGCGCGGTTGTAACCAATGCGCAGATGGCGCTGCACGAGCGAAATCGACGGCCGGCGCGTTTTGAGCACGACGTTGACCGCCTGGTCGTACATCGGATCGGCTTCGGCGTCGCCGCTCTCGAACGGCAGGCTTTCGTCGGTGTCCGCGTCCGCGCGTTCCAGCAATCCCTCGATGTATTGCGGCCCGCCGAGCGATTTCAAATGCTCGACGACGCGATGCACTTCAGCGTCCGTCACGAACGCGCCATGGACGCGCAACGGATAACCGGTTCCCGGAGGCAGATACAGCATGTCGCCCTGCCCGAGAAGTGCCTCGGCGCCCATCTGATCGAGGATCGTCCGCGAATCGATCTTGCTCGCCACCTGGAACGCGATCCGGGACGGAATATTGGCCTTGATCAATCCCGTGATCACATCAACAGACGGCCGCTGCGTCGCGAGAATCAAGTGAATTCCGGCAGCACGCGCTTTTTGCGCGATGCGCGCGATCAGCTCCTCGATCTTCTTGCCGGTCGTCATCATCAGGTCGGCCAACTCATCGACAACGACGACGATCAGCGGCATCTCCTCGAGCGGCTCCGGCTTGTCGGGTGTCGCCGACAACGGATTGACAATCGGCTTGCCGGCCTTGCGCGCTTCCGCGATCTGCTGGTTGTAACCGGCGAGATGGCGAACACCCAATTGCGACATCAGCTTGTAACGCCGTTCCATCTCGCCGACACACCAGTGCAGCGCATTCGGCGCGAGACGCGTGTCGGTGACCACCGGCGCGAGCAAATGCGGAATGCCTTCGTAAACCGACAGCTCCAACATCTTGGGATCGATCAGAATCATCCGGACTTGCTTGGGATCGGACTTGTAGAGCAGCGACAGAATCATCGCGTTGACCGCGACCGACTTCCCGGAACCGGTTGTGCCCGCGACCAACAAATGTGGCATTCGCCCGAGATCGACGATGACCGCCTTGCCGGCGATGTCCTTGCCGAGCGCGAGCGTGAGCGCACCCGGCGCATCGTTGTAGCTGGTCGACGCGAGAATTTCGACCAGCTTGACGACCTGCCGCTTTGGATTCGGCAATTCGAGCGCCATGCACGACTTACCCGGAATCGTCTCGACGACGCGAATCGATACGACCGAGAGCGCACGCGCCAGGTCCTTGATCAGGTTGACGATCTGCGCCCCTTTGACACCGACCGCGGGTTCGATCTCGAAACGCGTGATCACGGGACCGGGGTAGGCTGCGAGCACCTTCACCGAGACGCCGAAGTCGGCCAGCTTGCGCTCGATCAGCCGCGACGTGAATTCCAGGACCTCGGCATTCACCGATTCGGTCGATGGTGGAGCGTCCTCCAGAAGCGACAACGGCGGCAGAGCCGAGTCGGGCAATTCCTTGAACAGCGGTCGCTGTTTTTCCTTGACGACACGCTCCGACTTCGGCACGGCGGTGATCTGCGGCACGACGAGTACCGGGTCGCGATCGAATGATTCTTCACGCAAATGCTCGACCAGCTGCTCGCGCTCCACGGTCGCGATCTCGCCAATGCGACGATCCTGTTCGCGCTCGCGGCGCTCACGCCATCGCTGATGCAGCGATTCAAGCGCGGCTCCGATTCTCTCCATCACTTTGATCCACGACACGCCGAAAAGAAGCGAGCAGCCGATGGCAAACGCCGCAAGCAACAAGAGCGTCGCGCCATTGAAGCCAAATGCGCGCGCGAGCCCATCGCCGATCGAATCGCCGAAGGCGCCGCCCGGCGCAAGCGGCAGTATCACGGGCAACTTCCATAGCCGTATCGCTTCGATGGCCGCACTCGATAACAGCACCAACGCAAAGCCGAGCGCAGCAAGTCCGGGCGGATGCTCGCGCGCGCGACGCGGGTCGGCGATCCGTCGAAAACCGGCAACGAGCAGCATGACGCCGCCCGCGACCCACCACCAGGCGGAAAGGCCGAATAGATACAGGAGGAGATCGGAGAGCCACGCGCCGACGACACCGCCGCGATTGGCAATCGTGTCGCTCGTCCCGGTAAACGAAAAGCCGCGATCGCTTTTGGTGTACGTAGAAAGGATCAGCGCGATGTAGATGAGAACGGCGACGACCAACAAACACCACGACTCGCGCACCAAGCGGGCGAAGCGCGGCGACAGCGTCGCCTCCGGCGCGGTCGGCCGCCGTTTGCGGTTTCCGTTTCTCTTATAAAACATAGGCTTGCCGTGAAGTCCTCACCGCGGGCATTATAACGCGCTGCTTGCTTCCATGGTGAACGGCCATACTTTGTAGAATCACCACTCTGTATACGGAAAACAACGAATGGCACCCAAGAACGCGCGTCTGCTGATTCTTGGCTCCGGTCCTGCCGGCTACACCGCTGCGGTGTACGCAGCGCGCGCGAATCTTAAGCCAGTGTTGATTACGGGCATCTCACAAGGCGGCCAGTTGATGACGACGACCGACGTCGATAATTGGCCGGCCGACGCGGACGGCGTCATGGGGCCCGATTTGATGACGCGGTTTCAGAAACACGCCGAGCGATTCGCGACCGAACTGATCTTCGATCACATTCATACCGTCGACCTGCGGACGCGGCCGTTCGGACTCACCGGCGACAGTGGCCAATACACGTGCGATGCGCTGATCATTGCGACCGGCGCGTCGGCCAAATATCTGGGACTGCAGTCCGAGCAAGCGTTCATGGGCAAAGGTGTGTCGGCGTGCGCGACATGCGACGGATTTTTCTACAAGGGGCAGGACGTGATCGTCGTGGGCGGCGGCAACACGGCCGTGGAAGAAGCGCTGTACCTGTCGAATATCGCGAAGAACGTCACCGTCGTACATCGGCGCGACAAGTTTCGCGCCGAGGCGATTCTGGTCGATCGCTTGACGGCCAAGACTCAAAGCGGCGGCAACGCGCGCATTCTGTGGAACCATGTAATCGACGACATCGTCGGCGACGAATCAGGCGTGACCGGTGTGCAGGTACGCAACATCAAGAGCGACGCTGCCGAGAAGTTGCCGATCCAGGGCGTTTTCATCGCGATCGGCCACACGCCCAATACGCAGATTTTCGAGGGCCAGCTCGACATGGCCGGCGGCTATATCCGCGTCAAGGGCGGCAGCGAGGGCAACGCGACCGCGACGTCGGTGCCGGGTGTGTTTGCTGCAGGCGACGTCGCCGATCACGTGTATCGGCAGGCGGTGACATCAGCCGGCACAGGATGCATGGCCGCGCTCGACGCCGAGGCGTATCTCGAAGGCGTCAGCTGAAAGATTACGATGGCGAAGCTCTCCGATCTTCGTTCGATGCTCGACGAAGCCCGTGCGCGTGTGCGCGTCGACACGCCGAAGACCGCGCAACGGGTGAACGGCAGCAACAAGCGCATGCTCGGTGCGAAGAAGCACGCCGTCGGCGACATCGATATCAGCCACGCGTTTGCCGATGTGACGCGTCTTCCCGCGACAAAAAGGGCTGGTGTCGCTCGACCCAAGCCGGCGCCGCTGGCGGAACAAACGCTGCTGGATGAACGCAACGCGCTACACGCCGCGAAATACGGACACGAACCGGCGCCGCACGCATGGGACATCGGTCAGGAGATCGAAGGGGAGCAGACATTTCTCAGGCCAGGGCTCGGCACGGATGTTTTGACTGGATTACGGCGTGGACGTTGGGTTGTTCAAGCCGAGCTCGATTTGCATCGCTTGACGACCCATCAGGCGCACGAAGCGCTGGGGGGTTTCTTGACCGAAGCGCGAGCTGGTGGCCTTCGTTGCGTCCGCGTCATTCACGGCAAAGGCCTCACGTCACCAAACCGCGAACCCGTGCTGAAGGGCAAAGTGCGGCGATGGCTCGCGCGCGTCGACGACGTGCTCGCGTACTGCGAAGCGCCACGACATGCCGGCGGAAGCGGCGCTGTCGTCGTTCTGCTGCGCGGCAAATAGTCCTTCGTTTCGAAGCGGGGTGAGCGGCTGCGCGAAGGGCTTCGGCGTGGCGCAAATCACGTCGTCAAAGCGGGACATCCCGTCGCGGCTTCGTCGTCGACCCAACGACTTCCTCGCCGCGCCGCCCGCTTCGCCGACTGCGCCACAGGCGCCCTTCGCGCAGCCGCTCACCCCGCTTCGACGCGTCGCAGTCGTTCGTCGCGCTCAAATCGATCGATTCGTCGCAATTGCATCAAATCGGAACAGCGGTTCGAAGGCAGCGGGCAATGGCGCGGCGAGCGCGAGTGTCCGCGGCTTCCGTAGCGGGTGGCGCGGCCGTGTCGGCGGCGTTGCGTCGACGCTCACGGCCGCGCCGGGTACCCGCAGGCAGACGTTTGCGGACATCCGAGCGCAGAGACGCACCCTGCACGCTGCATTTGACAGACGATTTTTGTAACGCTAACGGTCGGCCAATCAAATGAACGTTGTTGTGTAAACTTGGCCCAATCAGCAACTACGCCGGGGCCCTATGCATTCGTCAGTGATACGCG
>DASPYC010000344.1:0-2339 GCA_035636955.1 Casimicrobiaceae bacterium | reverse complement strand
ATTGAACGGAACATGCATGATGTCGATGCCCGCCAGGTTTTTGAACAACTCGCCTGCGAGATGCGCGCCGCTGCCGTTGCCGGGCGAGGCGAAATTGAGCGTCCCAGGGCGCGCCTTCGCCAACGTGATCAAGTCGCGGAGCGTCTTGGCCGGAACGGTGGTCGCAGTAATCAGAATGTTTGGCACTGTGGCGAGCACGCTGATCGGCGCGTAGTCCTTGGCGGGGTCATAGGGCAGCTTGGAATAGAGCGACGGTGCAATTGTCAGATTGCCCACCGCGGCGAGCGTCAACGTATAGCCGTCGGGTGGCGCTTTCGCACCTTGCTCCATGCCGATGTTGCCGCCAGCCCCAGGCCTGTTCTCGATGACGAATGGCTGTCCGAGCGACTGGCTCAGGCGATCGCCGACGATACGCGCCAGTGCATCGGCGGGACCGCCGGGTGGAAACGGCACGAGAATCCGGACCGCCTTATTGGGGTACGGTGACTGCGCCGCGGCGGTGTACGCGATGCTGCACGCAAGAAGCATAAAGCCCGCGCGCGCTACTGCGCGGACAAACGTTGGTGTTCGAGACATGAACGCGCCCGTTGCTGACGTCACTGCAGCCGATAATAACCGAGTGTGTCGGCTTCTCGGGCGCTTGCCAGCAGCGATTCGTACTCGGCAGCATCGGCGTGAACGAAACGTTTTATCAATAGCGCATCGCGTACGTCAGCCAGCTCGGCGACATCGGCCATTCTTTCGAACGCAGCCGTTACGCGGCGCTTTTGCGGCTCGGGCATTCCGGCTGCGCCGACGACGAGAGGAATCGGTGCAGGTGTGGTGGTCGCCACGGTACGTAAGCGCGCGGCGACCTCGGGCTCATGCCGGCGGAGCAGCGCATGCCACCATGCATCGAGAGGCCCCGCATCGGCGTCGCCGGCGACAATCGCTTCGACCACGCGTCGTGGCGTGATCAGAGGACCCACCATTGCACGAAACAGGTATCCCCCAGCCAGTTGCGCGCGCTCGGCGAAAAAACGTCGCGGGGCCTGGTAACCGCTTTGCGAGTCCTCGACGGTGAAGGCGAAGCGCATGCCCTCGAGATCCGCGACTGATGCGACACGACTGTCTGCTCGTACGACGATGTCGGTCCAGTACATCGGTCGATCTCCGAAAATGGCGGGCGAAGGCACTGGGACCGCCAACGGGGTCGGACGTTCGATCGTGTCGCGCCAGGTCGCCCAGGGAAAGCCGCACATCAGCGCACAGCCGAGATCATCGCGACGCCAAAGATCGCCGAGCGGCTGCGGCGGCGGATGCGCGATGACATCGAGCGAGACCTGCGCGTCGTCGGCGATCCATTCGAACAGTCGCCGCCACGCCGCCGCGACCGTGTCGTTGAGCGCGTACATCCGCGCGTTGGCGATCATGGCAATTCAGAGATAACGCAGCGTCTGACCGATGCCGAGACGCGCCGCCTTGTCGAGCATCGCGGCGCCGAGCGCAATATCCGACAACGAGAGCCCGCGGTGCCACAGCAGGATCGTCTCATCATCGCGCTCACGGCCCGGTTTCTTCCCGGCGACGATCTCGCCCAATTCGGCATAGAGCGTCGTTTCGGATAGCTTTCCCATTTCGACATGTGGGCGCAACGCGCCGAAAGGTCCTGTCTTGCATTGGCCCCAATCGTCGACGACGAGCTTGTCCATGATATCGGTGAGCGACATCTCGACCGCGCTCATCGTTCCGTAAGGGACGACGAACGCTGTGCGCTTGATCCATTCGGTCTTGAGAAGCGGCGTCGGCTGCTCGAGCCGCGACGCTTCGACGACGATGTCAGCATCCTCGACGCACGAGCGCCAATCGGCGACTGCCTTAACGGGCTTTTGCAGATCCTGCGACAGCCGCGACGCAAAACTGTCACGCGATTCGGCGCGCCGCGAGTGCACGCGAATCTCGGCGAAATCGAACAGGTGATCGAGGAGCCGCACATTCCAGTACGCCGTGCCGCGCGCACCGATGTGACCGAGAACGCGGCTGTTCTTGCGTGCGAGATGTTTCGCGCCGATTGCCGTCACGGCACCGGTGCGCATGTCGGTCAAGCCGGCGGCGTCGATAATCGCGACGGGTTGACCGCTTTCCGGATCGAATAGGTTGAGCAAACCCATCTCCGAGGGCAAACCGCGCATGTAATTGTCGACGTAATCGCTGACGATTTTCACACCCGCGAGCTTGAGCGGCGCAACATAGCCTCGCAGCACGTTGAAGTGTCCGCGGATCTCTCGTCCGTCATTGTCGCAGCCGGGAAGGAGATGCATCCGCGGCTCGATCACCGTCTGACCCTGACCCTGTGCGCG
>DASPYC010000343.1:0-2818 GCA_035636955.1 Casimicrobiaceae bacterium | reverse complement strand
CCGCGACCCGCCGCGCAACATGTAACGCCGGTTGAAGTTCCGGCGGAACGACGCGATCGATGCAGGTATGACGCCGCCACGTCGGCGCGAGAATCGTCTGGTTCGCCATCATCGTCCTCCGTACCGTTGCCTGCTCCGCGTTTGCCTAGCGCGTCAACGCGAAATCGGCAGCGTGATCGATATTGCGGCGGATCGCCCGTTTGCGCTGCGCGGACGGCTGGAACGTGAAATCGAGACCGGTCTTGCCGACGCCCAACACGCGCGCGAGCGTCGCCGCCAGCGTCGGCTTGTCATCGTCGAATTCGCCATGATGCTTGGCTCTGGACGCTACTGCTGATCCTTCCGGCGCGTCGTTGGGCGCGAGTATCCATTCCGCCTTGCCGTTCGCGCCGAAGAGCGCCTTGAGGCCGGGATCGGCGTCGACGCATACCGCAAGGCCGGCGAGTGGCTCGCCGTTCGGATGCAGGATGGGAACGTGGAGCGTGTCATCCAACGCGTTGGACACGAGATAGAGGAGCGACTTGTGATAGAGGTTGGCGCAATCGTCGTCCTGCTCGGTCGCGTCGTCGAGCGTGAAGAGGGCCAGGTTCGCAAGCGTCCCCGCATTGGCCGCCGGCAAATACGTTTCGTTGAAAAGCCGCGTGGTGATCGCCGGTGCCCAGAGCGTGCAACTGGCGATCCGCAGGCCGAGCCCCTTTGTTCCGCGAAGCGGCCCCGTGGTAATTGTCCCGTTGCCGGTGATGTATTGCACGACGGCCGCGTGGAAAATGCTGCCGGCGCTGTGCGCGACGATGTGGAGCTCCACGCTGGAATCCGTTCGGGCGAGGGTCGCAAGCTCGTCGAGCACGAGCCGCGCACCGCCCGTTGTCGATGCCGTTGCGCCAATTGCGTTCCGTTTCATCTGCGCCCACATCGTCGCACCGCCTGCGGCGCGCGAGAGCGGCTCGAGCGTATCGTCGATCCGATCGAGGACGAAATCCTTCGCAGCGTCGATGATGCCCTCGGGCCGGCGTCGATTGATCGCGTCTTGCAGGATGTCCTTGATCGTGCTCCAGGCGTCGCTGTGCCAGATGAACGCCAGTGGATAGACCTCGGCATCGAGCATTGTCTTGCGATAATCGGCAATCCGATGCAGCGCGCCGTCCTCGGCGACAAGTCCGCCGTGCGCGTAGAGAAGAATCCGCTTTTTCTTCCACCCGGCGGTAATCCGGGGAATGTCGCTTCGCACGATCTCGCGGACGAGCTCAGCCGTCGTCCCGATGTTGCCCTGCGTTTCGAGCACACCATCGTTGCCGAGGCTTATCACATGCGGCCGGATCTCGTCGTACGCCCATTCCTTCGCACGCGCCGTGGCCGCGAAGACGCGTTTCGAGGTCGAAAGCCGCGTGCGCAACTCGATCGGCGAGCCGAGCCGCGCGACCCACGCGTCGGTGCCGTTGGCGAGCCAGTCGTCGTAGCCCAGGTGCGCCAATCCCTCGTGCGCCCAACGCGCGCCCCAGGAGTTCTGCAGCCAGAATCCTTCGGCGTCGTACGCGACGAGCGCGAACGCATGCACGCCGCGCGTGTCGTCGACCGGCGCGATGTGTCCGTCACGCTTGACCGAAAGCCAACCGGAATGGACGTTCGCGCTGACGTAAAGGATGCTGGCTTCGGTGATCGCCGCATGCATTGAGACCAGATCGCGATGATTGACGCGGAAGTAGGCGCCCAGCGGCCGCCGCAGTGCATCGTTCACGCAGCGCTCCGACAAAAGCCCGCCGCCCGAAGCGCGCCATAAGTCGAATGTGCAGGCGCCGTGCTTTTGCCATCCCTTCATCGCGCCGCGACAACTCGACCCCGAATAATCTTCACCGGCCCATTCGTCGTAACGGCGCGCCATGTCGTAGAGCATGAAGGGGCTGATGTCGCTCGTATCCGGCGCAACCTGTCGCGAGCGCAGCAGGTAATGAACGACGGTCGCAAGCCCGAATCCCGTACACGCGCCTTCGGACCCCTGGTCTTGCACCGGCACTTTCTTTTTGCGGTAGAGCGCGAGCGGACGAACAGGCGGGACCTCGACAAGCGTCGGCGTGTACAGCAAGTCGCGGAAGTCGAGTGTGTCCGGCCGTGCGTCGAGCGTTCGGTCGACAGACGTACCGGCGCGCGGCCGCGAACGTTTGGATTTCGGCATGGCGGTCGATGGTCAAGAAAGATCGCCGCGGAACTACACCGCATTTCGCGCCCCGACGCAAACGAATATTCGTGGCCGATCCGGTACCGCTAGAATGCGAGCTCACGTCACTCGCGGGAAATAACGGCATGTCCTCTTCAACAAAAGTCGCAATCGTCACCGGCGCCGGCAGCGGCATCGGCAAAGCCGCCGCGCTCGCCTTGCTGAAGGATGGTTATCGCGTGGCTCTCGCCGGTCGCCGGCGCGAGCCGCTGGAGAAGACAGCCGCCGAAGCGCCGAAGGGGAACGCACTCGTTGTTCCGACCGACGTTGCCGATCCTGCATCGGTGCGTGCGTTGTTCGACGAAACAGAGCGCGCATTCGGCCGCGTCGATGTGCTGTTCAACAATGCCGGCGTGAACGCGCCCGGAATTCCGCTCGAGGACTTGACGTTCGAACAGTGGAAGAACGTCATCGACATCAACTTGACCGGCATGTTCCTGTGCATGCAGGAAGCTTTCCGGCGGATGAAAAGCCAGACGCCGCGCGGCGGCCGCATCATCAACAACGGCTCGATCTCCGCGCACGCGCCGCGGCCGAATTCCGCGCCCTACACGGCGACCAAGCACGCGGTCACGGGGCTTACGAAATCAGGCTCTCTCGACGGGC
>DASPYC010000342.1:0-2217 GCA_035636955.1 Casimicrobiaceae bacterium | reverse complement strand
CCCGTCGCTCCAAGCAGTGGGCTGGCACGCCGTCTATGCCCCGGCGGGAACGCCGCAACGGGTGGTCGACCAGCTGTCAGCTGAGGTCGATGCCGCGGTCCATTCACCATCCGTGCGCGAGAAACTGCTCGCACAAGGTCTCGAGCCAACCGGAACGACACCGCAGGCGCTGTCCGCGATCATGGCAGCGGACATCGACCACTGGCGTTCAGTCATCAAGACGACTGGCTTTACTGCCGAGTAGATCGGGCGTATCAGGTCCGCGCGCGCTGCACGCGCTTCACGTCCGGCACATGCCGCATCGCGCGCATCACTTGCGCGAGATGCCGGCGATCGTGTACCTGCACGCTGAAGAACATCGCGATCACTTCGTCGCCATCGGGCCGTTCCATCGAGACGGTGTCGATATTCGCATCGGCTTTGCCGATGCTCGTCGCGAGGTCGGCGAGCAGGCTCCGACGATCGGCGACCAGCACGCGCACGCCGGCATCGAAGACGCCTTGCACTTCATGCGACCATTCGACGTCGACCAACTCGGTCGTGTCGACGCGCTGTTTGCGCAGCGTGACGCAGTCGCGCAAGTGGACGATCAACCCCTGACCTTTGCGGAACTGTCCGACGATCGTATCGCCGGGAATGGGCCGGCAGCAACGCGCGTATTGAATCGCCACGCCTTCGACGCCGCGCAATGTCAATGCGCCAGGTTTTGTCGGCGGCGCGAGTTCGTCCGCTTTGCCGTGCGAGCGCGTTAGCGCTTGCGCAACGACGAACGACAACCGTTTGCCGAGCCCGATATCGGCCAGAATATCGAGATGACTTTTCGTCCCGTATTCCTTCGCGAGCGCTTCCCACCGGTCCCATGAAATCGCTTCCGGCTCGACCTTCAGCGTGGCGAGCGCCTGGTTCAGTAGCCTTTCGCCGAGCGCTGCCGACTCCTTCTGCTGCAATCCCTTCAGGTAGTGCCGGATCCGCGATCGCGCTTTACCGGTCGACACGAATGACAACCACGACGGATTCGGACGTGCGGTGGGCGATGTCAAGATTTCGACGTGATCGCCGTTCTTGAGCTCGGTCCGAAGCGGCAAGAGCTCATAGTTGATCCGCGCGGCGACACAGTGATGGCCGATATCGGTGTGAACGCCGTACGCGAAATCGACGGCAGTCGCGCCGCGGGGCAACGCCATGATCTTGCCTTTCGGCGTGAACACATAGATCTCTTCGGGGAAGAGGTCGCCCTTGATGTGCTCTAGGAATTCCTTCGAGTCGCGCGACTCGGATTGGATCTCGAGCAGGCTTTGCAGCCAGCGATGCGTTTCACGCTGCGCCTCGGCGAGATCGAGCGCGCCGCCTGACTTGTAGAGCCAATGGGCGGCCACGCCGGCTTCGGCGATCCGATGCATGTCGTTCGTGCGTATCTGGGCTTCCAGCGGCGTGCCGAATGGACCGAACAATGTCGTATGGAGCGATTGATAGCCGTTCGCTTTGGGAATCGCGACGTAATCCTTGAACTTGCCGGGAATCGGCTTGTAGAGCTCGTGCAGCACGCCGAGCGCTGCATAGCACGCATTCTTGTCCGCAACGAGCACACGCACGCCGTAGATATCGAACACCTGCGAGAACGTGTAGTGCTTTTCCAGCATCTTCTTGTAGACCGAATAGATCGTCTTCTCGCGTCCAGCGACTGTCGCGGGAATTTGCGCATGCGCCAAACCCTCACGCAGCACATCGAGCAGGCGGTTCATCACTTCGCGTCGATTGCCGCGCGCCGCCTTGATCGCGCTGGCGAGTATTCGATAGCGCATCGAATAAAGATGCTTGAACGACAGATCCTGCAACTCGAGGTAGAGCGAATTCAAGCCGAGACGATTCGCAATCGGCGCATAAATATCGAGCGTCTCGCGCGCGATGCGGCGACGATGCGCATGCGCCATCGCATCCAGCGTGCGCATGTTGTGCAACCGGTCGGCGAGCTTGATCAAGATGACGCGCACATCGCGCGCCATCGCCAGCAGCATCTTGCGAAAGCTCTCGGCTTGCGCTTCCTCGCGGGTTGAGAATTCGATCTGATCGAGCTTCGAGACGCCATCGACCATTTCGGCGACGGGACGGCCGAACGTCGATTCGAGCTGTGTGCGCGTGACGGAAGTGTCCTCCATCACATCGTGCAAGAGCGCAGCCGCCAGACCTTCAGCGTCGATGCGCCACTGTGAAAGGATG
>DASPYC010000341.1:0-4614 GCA_035636955.1 Casimicrobiaceae bacterium | reverse complement strand
TCCGTCCTGTGCTATGGCGATTCGATCACTTGGGGATTCAACCCGGCCGACGAGACGCGCTTTGCGTTCGATGTTCGTTGGCCAGGCGTCGTGCAAACCGTGCTCGGCGCGGATTATAGCGTCATCGAAGAAGGCTTGAGCGGCCGCACGGTGGCCACCGAGAGTTGGGTATTGCCCAATCGCGACGGACGCGCCATGCTCGTTCCCGCCGATGCGTGTGGCGCCAAATTTCTCGACGCTTCGCGCGTGGTTCGCGCGAGCGAGGTCGACGGTGTGCGTCTCGATGCCGACGGGCACGGCAAACTCGGCACAGCGATCGCGGATATCATCTCGGCGGCCGATCGCGCGGCTGCTCCTCGAGAATGAAATCCCGATTGACCCGCTCGTGTTGCTTCTGTGTGCTGGCGATCTGCAGCATGGCAGTGGCCATCGCGCAAAGCGCACCGAATGCGAAGCCTCCTGCCTGCGCCGCCGCGGAGTACCGGCAATTCGATTTTTGGCAAGGCGATTGGGACGTACGCGACGCGAGCGGAAAGATCGTGGGGCGCAATCGAATCATCTCGCTGCAGGACGGCTGCGCATTGCAGGAAAACTGGAATGGAGCTGGCGGTGTTTCGGGCACGAGTCTCAACATCTACGACAACGACCGCAAGCGCTGGCACCAGACGTGGGTCGATAACAGCGGCGGCCTGCTGCAGCTCGATGGCGGATTCGTCAACGGCGCGATGGTGCTCCGCGGCGAATCGATCGCGGCCGACGCATCATCCAAGACTACGCTGCAGCGGATTACGTGGACGCCGCAATCCGACGGACGCGTCCGTCAGTTATGGGAATCGTCGGCCGATTCGGGCAAGACGTGGTCGGTCGTTTTCGACGGAATGTATTCGAAGCGGATGTAACAGTTCACGCCGGCGCGGTGCGTTGTCCGCGCGACTGGATCCATGCGACGACGATGCCCACATGCTTTTGAGGTTTGCATAATCCGGCGCGAGCAACATCCCGTGCACAACGAAGCCGATCACGAACGACAAGATGGCGGCCGCGGTCGCGCTCCATGCAAAATTCATGTTGAAGTCCTCTTCTGGAAAACCACGACCACGCGACACTACGCCGCGCAGTGCCGCTGTCCTGCTTAATGGCTTTCCCGGCCGACCTTCGCACCGGATTTGCCGACGAGGAAATCGAGATCGACGCCTTTGTCCGCCTGCTGCACCGTTTCGCAGTACAGCTTGACCCAGCCGCGATCCGAATGCGGCGGCGGCGCTTTCCACTTTGTGCGTCGACGCGCGAGCTCGGCGTCCGACACGTCCAAATGCAAGCGGCGCCGTGACACGTCGAGCTCGATGATGTCCCCGTTTTCGACGAGCGCAAGCGGCCCCCCGGCAGCCGCCTCAGGCGCCGCGTGCAGCACCACCGTTCCATACGCGGTGCCCGACATCCGCGCATCTGAAATACGGACCATGTCGGTGACGCCCTGCTTCAAGATTTTGGCAGGCAACGCGAAGTTGCCGACTTCGGGGAATCCCGGATAGCCTTTCGGGCCGCAATTCTTGAGCACGAGGATATCGTCGGCGTTGACATCGAGCCGTGGATCGTCGATCCGCGCATTCAGGTCGTCGATGTCCTCGAACACGACAGCGCGACCCTTGTGCTGCATGAGCTTCGGCGTCGCTGCGGACGGTTTGAGCACGGCGCCGTCGGGCGCGAGATTGCCCTTGAGCACGGCGATTCCGCCTTCGGGCTTGAACGGTTTGCTCGCGGGCGTGATTACGTTCGGGTTGTAGTTGACGGCGTTCTCGACGTTCTGCCAAATCGTTTTGCCGTTTGCCGTCAATGCGTTCTTGTGAATGCGCTCGCCGATCTCACGAATCACGACCGGCAAACCACCGGCGTAATAGAAGTCCTCCATCAAGTACTGCCCCGACGGCATCAAGTTCACCAGACACGGCATCTCGCGGCCGAGGCGGTCCCAATCGTCGAGTGTCAAGGTAACGCCCATGCGGCCCGCGATCGCCAGCAAATGGACGACCGCGTTGGTCGAGCCGCCGATCGCGCCGTTCACCATGATCGCATTCTCGAACGCTTGCTTCGTGAGGATCTTCGACATCCGCAGGTCCTCGTTCACCATCTCTACGATGCGGCGTCCCGCCATCCGGGCGAGGACTTTGCGGCGCGAATCGACGGCGGGAATCGCGGCGTTCGTCGGAAGCCCCATGCCGAGCGCCTCGACCATCGACGCCATCGTCGACGCCGTGCCCATCGTCATACAGTGGCCGGCTGAGCGCGACATGCACGATTCCGCTTCAACCATGTCGGCCTCGGTCATCTCGCCGGTCTTCAGCATCTCGGTGAATTTCCACACGTGCGTCCCGGAACCGATGTCCTGCCCACGGAATTTGCCGTTCAACATCGGACCACCGGATACACCGATCGTCGGCAGATCGCATGACGCAGCGCCCATCAGCAACGACGGTGTTGTCTTGTCGCAACCCATCAGCAGCACGACGCCGTCGAATGGATTGGCGCGAATCGATTCCTCGACGTCCATCGCCGCTTGATTGCGGAACAGCATTGTCGTCGGGCGCATCAGCGTCTCGCCCAAGCTCATTACCGGGAACTCGATCGGAAATCCGCCGGCATCGAGAACACCGAAGCGGACGTGCTCAGCCAGCTCGCGGAAGTGCGCGTTACAAGGTGTGGCCTGCGACCACGTGTTGCAAATGCCGATCACGGGTCGACCATCGAACTGATCGTGCGGAATGCCCTGGTTCTTCATCCACGAGCGGTGGACGAGGCCGTCGCGGTCGTGACGGCCGAACCATGCCTGAGAACGGAGTTTGCGCTTCGTGTTCATGCCTCGGCCTCCTTGCGCCGGCTACTCATATCGCTTTCCGAGTGTCGGCCTCCGCGCAATCGCGAGCCGTCGGCCCTTCGCTTCGCGCGGCTCGCTCATGCGCTGAGCCTCTGCCCCGTCTTCTGATCGAAGAGATGAATCGCAGCGGGATCCAGTGCGAGTCCAATCCGCTCGCCGGGATTGACGTTCGGCCTGCCGTTGGTCATCAGCGTGACTTGCTCATCGCCGGCCTTGATCAGCAGCTCGGTCTCGGCGCCCATCGGCTCGACGACGATGATTTCGCCTGCCACCGCGTCACCGGACGCTTCAGCGATTGTGAGATGTTCGGGACGAACGCCGAGCATGACGGCCTGGCCGTCGGCACCCGGCCCACGAATGATCGGCCAGCGGACGCCGCCGGACGCTTCGACATAGGCGCTGCCATTGCTCCTTCGCAGCGTCCCATTGACGAGGTTCATCGCGGGCGAGCCGATGAACTGCGCGACGAACAGATTGTCGGGGCGATCATAGAGCTCGAGAGGCTCACCGATTTGCTCAATCCGCCCGTCGTGCATCACGACAATGCGATCCGCCATCGTCATCGCCTCGATCTGATCGTGTGTCACATATACGGTCGTCGTCTTGAGCCGCTGGTGCAGCGCCTTGATCTCGGCACGCATCGCTACCCGCAGCTTGGCGTCCAGGTTCGACAGCGGCTCGTCGAACAGGAACACCTTCGGATCGCGGACGATCGCGCGGCCCATCGCAACGCGCTGCCGCTGTCCGCCAGAAAGCTCGCGCGGATAGCGGTCCAGATAGGGATCGAGGTTCAGGATGCCGGCGGCCTTCCCCACGCGTTCGGTGATCACCTGCGGCGCCGCCTTGCGGAGCTTCAGGCTGAAGCCCATGTTGTCGCGCACCGTCATGTGCGGATACAACGCGTAGCTTTGAAACACCATCGCGATGTCGCGGTCCTTCGAGTCGAGATCGTTGACAGTCTTGCCGTCGATCGCGATCGTGCCCGCGGTAATTTCCTCGAGACCGGCGAGCATTCGAAGCAACGTCGACTTCCCGCAGCCCGACGGACCGACCAGGACCATGAACTCGCCATCCTGGATGTCGAAGCTCAAGTTGTGGATGACCTTCGTGGTCCCGAAGGATTTTTCGATGTTTTGGAACGATACCGAAGCCATGGTTACTCCAATCACGCCTTGACGGCGCCGGCCGTCAGTCCGGCCTGCATGTAGCGTTTGAATACGTAGTAGATCGCCGCCGGCGGCAGGGCGTAGATGAGACCGGTGGTCATCAACAACTCCCACGGCGAATCGTCGGCCGCGAGGAATTGGCCGAGCGCCACCGCGAGCGTGACGTCCTGCTCGTTGGACAGCAGCAGGAATGCGTAGAGGTATTCGTTCCACGCCAGCAGCAGCGCATAGATGCCGATCGCGACGAGCGACGGCGTCATCAGCGGTAGATAGACGAGTCGGAACAACTGCAACGGCGATGCGCCGTCGATTCGCGCCGCCTCGTCCAGCTCGTACGGCAGCTTGTCGGACGCTTGCTTCAGCACCCAAATTGCGTACGGCGACGCGATCGTGATCATCGCGAGAATCAACGCCCACTGACTATTGAGCAGGCCGTAGATGCCCATCGCCTTGTACATCGGCACCGCAAGAAACGCGGCAGGGATGAAATAGGTGAACAACGCGCAATTGAGAACGGTGCGGCCGCCGCGCGCTTTGAGACGACTGATTGCGAACGCCGCAGTCGTGGCAATCAGC
>DASPYC010000340.1:0-2910 GCA_035636955.1 Casimicrobiaceae bacterium | reverse complement strand
CATTTGAATGTGCGCCGCGCACGCTTTGACGCAGAAACATCGCGCAGGCGCTCGGTGTTGGACTTGCTCGCGCGCTTGGTGACACTCTTGGTTTTGCTCGCGGTTGCCGAAGTCGCCGTGGCTTCCGCTTGAAGATGATCGAAGTAGGCGCGCAACTGACGCACCGATGCATCGAAAAAGCTCACGCTTCGATGCGTGCGCGCCTGCATCACGGCGCCTTCCATCACGGTCAGCACGAACGCCGCCAGCTCGTGACGATTGAGCTTGCGCGGCAGTCGAGGGCCTGCGGCTTCCAGACAGGTGGCTATCGCATCGGTCCAGCCCTTGAAGTTTTCAGCCAAGGCGATGCGCACCGGTGGATCGGGCTCATGAATCTCCAGCGCCAGGCTGCCGATCGGACAACCGTAGGTGCAGTCTGTGTCGACGATGCTTTGACGATACCGGCGCAGCAGCGCGAACACACGCTCGATCGGATCGTCGACGCCGGCCCACGCCGGTGACAGAAGCATGGGTTGCATGCCTTCGCGATAAAGCGCGAGTACCGCCAACAGCAGATCCTGTTTGCCGGGAAAGAAGTGGTAGAGGCTTCCGCTGTTTACGCCGGCAAGTTGCAGTACGTCGGCCACGCTGGTGGAGCCGTAGCCTTTCTGCCAGAACAGCTGCATCGCTGCCGTGACGAGGCGGGTGCGGGTTTCGGTGCTCACAGCCGAATTGAGTAACTTGATTGATCGTTCAACCAAGGTAGCGGGCTGCGGGTCAGCTGTCAACACAGACGTGATGCGCGAGTATTGGGTTGGTCCGGACGGGGGTTGCGCACGAGTGAACGTGTCGGCGCTCTTCGCGGAGCATGTTGGCGAGCGCGGCACATGCGTTCCCGGCGCACGCCGGGAACGTGAGCCTCGCGGGCGGCGCTTCCATACCGATACGCGTCGACGGCGATCATCGCTCCATCGAAGAGTGCGCGTCGTAGAATGCGACCGAAGAGGGTTCGCGCGTCGCCGCCACTTTGGCGCGCGGCTCTGTCTGTCGATCGTCGCGAATGGCACGTAACCATTCAAGCCGCTGCAATCGTGCGTTGCATGCATAATGTTGCGTTCATCGCCGACTTGATGCGGTCCGGCGCCGCGCTGAGCGCAATCTCGGCCGAGCAACGCTTGTCGTACGTTCCGTTTACATACCCGCCGAACCTTTCCCCAGCGCCTAGTCGCCCGCGTGCGCTGGTCGATGGCCCGGGGTTGCGCCGCCGTCGGTGCCGTGCGCGGTGCCGCGTCGTCCGGAGCGCGCTCGTGCAATCGGTCGCGTGGTGCGCAACGGCTGCTCTAATGGGCGTGGCCGTGGCAGCGCCGGCGCCTCTCGGGCTCACCGAAGCGCAGCAGCTCGCCGTCGAGCGCTCGCGGCAGATGACTGCGTACGACTCTGCAATCGCCGCTGCGCGCGACATTGCGGTCGCGGCCGCGCAGTTGCCCGAGCCCACGCTCGGCGTCGCCCAGCAACCCATGAGTCGTGAAAAGCGCGAAGCGCGCGCGGAGCGCTACGCGCGCGAAGCCGATCGCGTCGCCGCGCAAAAGATCGCCACGAGGGTCGAGATCGCGCGCGAGGCGGCGCTCGCATGGTTCGATTGCTATTACGTCGAGCAGATGACGCGCATCGCCGCCGATCAGCTCAAATTCGCCGAAGTCGAGGTCGAGGGTGCCGAACGCATGTATTGGGCCGGACGGCTCCCCCAAGCGGAGTTCTACGCCACGCGCACTATGCTCGTCATGTTCGAGGACAAATCGAGCGAGCTCGAGCACCGGGGACGCGCCACGCGGATCGCGCTCAAGCGCTGGGTGGGCGATGCGGGCGATGCGCCGCTCGCTGCGCTGCCTAACATCGATCGCATTGGGCTCACGCCCGCGGGGCTCGAAGGGGACTTTGTACGGCATCCCGAGGTCGCGCTGCTGCAGAAGCAGGAGGACATCGCGGCGAGTGACGTGCGCGTCGCGCAAGCCGACCGGCAATCAGCTCCCGAAATCGCGGCGACGCTCGCGAAGCGCGACGAATCGCGCGCGGCTCGAGACGAGAAGCTTCGCGCGGAAGTGGCGCAAACGCGCATCATCATCGATCAGTGGCAGCACGCGCGCGACCGACGCGACCGCTACGCTCGGCAGCTCGTGCCGCTCGCGCGCGAACGCACACAGGCGACGCTCGTCGCATATCGCGGTGGCAAGGGGACGCTGACCGACGTGCTCGCCGCTCGCCGTGCCGAGACTGAAGCGCAAATGCAGAGTGTCGAGATGGGGCGCGAAGTCGCGCGGTTGTGGGCGCGAATCAACTTCGCACTCCCCGAGCTGTTGCCGACCACGCAACGCGGGTCTTCGCGCGAGGAGCGCGCGCAATGAGACATCCTGTGTCAACCGTCGGCTGTGCTGAAGCGGAGCGCGGTGCGATGGCGCGGGGGTTCGTATGAGCCGCCGCGCGTTCGCGACGGGCGGCGCCGCGACTGTCGTTCTGGCGCTCGTTGCATACGCAGCCTTTGAAGCGGGCGTCGAGCGCGGTCGCACGAATGCGTCCGGCGCGCGCCTTGCGCCCGCGGCCAGCGCGAGCTCGGCCCCGACCAAGGCAGGCGACGTCGATCCCTCAACAGGCAAGCGGGTGCTTTACTGGCACGATCCGATGGCGCCGGGGGCGAAGTTCGACAAGCCCGGCAAGTCGCCTTTCATGGACATGGAGCTTGTCCCCGTCTATGCCGACGACGCGCCCGACCGAGGCGGTGTCTCCATTGACCCTCGGCTTCAGCAGAACCTCGGCGTACGCACGGCGAAGGCGGTCGCCGGGTCCCTCTCGAGCTCGATCTCCGCGGTTGGCAACGTCGCTTACAACGAGCGCGACGTTGTCCTCGTGCAGGCGCGCAGCAACGGCTTCGTCGAG
>DASPYC010000339.1:0-2718 GCA_035636955.1 Casimicrobiaceae bacterium | reverse complement strand
AAGAGCTAGCTACGCAAGCTCGCTCGAAACGAGAGCGTGCAGTTCGTTGCGTAGATTCAACGCGCGCTCGGCACCGAACGCAGCAGTGAAATGCTTCTGCGCGTCGGACCAAAGCTTGCGCGCGGCACCAAGACGCGCGGCGCCGGCACGGGTCAGGTACAGCTCCTTGCTGCGGCGATCCAGGGTCCCGTCCTTGATGGTGATAAGGCCATCGCGCTCGAGCGGCAACATGGTGCGTCCGAGCGTTGTGCGATCCATGACGAGCTCGCGAGCGAGCGCGTTGATAGTCATCGGTCCCAACCGCTTCAACTTCGCGAGGATGGAGAACTGGGTGGTGCGTAGTCCGGTGGGCGCCAGACGCTGGTCATAGAACTGAGTGACGTGACGGGCCGCCTGGCGCAGTGCAAGGCAATTGCACTCTTGCATCGGCGTTTCGGGAGTGGACAGCTTCACAGTTTCCTCCGTGCTTGACAATAAGCGTACATGCGCTCATATTACGTGCATATACGCCTATGTCAAGTGCCAACTCCCGATTGCTCCCGGAATAGAGGCCCAGTCTCATGACACACGATCATCGCGCGCTCGCCGCACTGCCGACTAGTCCGGCGCACTGGCTACACAGCTATCCGGCACACCTGTCCCGAACCTGGATTCTGCCGTCGGGTCAATCGCTGCGAGTACGCCCGATCCGCCACGACGATGGCAAGCGCGAGGAAGCCTTCGTCCGTGGCCTTTCACTCGAATCGCGCTATCAGCGCATGTTGAGCGGCGGCACCAAGATCACGCCCGAGTGGATCGACTCGATGACGCACATCGACTATTACCGCCACATGGCCTTCGCGGTAACAACGGTCAGGGACGGCGTCGAGCAGTTCGTCGGCGTTGGGCGCTATGTCGTGGACGCGGCGACGCCCAGTGCGGATGTAGCGCTCGTGCTCGCCGACGCATGGCAGCGTAAAGGGCTGGGCCGCCGGTTGCTCGAGATTCTGCTGGAGCACGCAGCGCGTGCGGGGGTAAGGGTAGCCGTCGGCGTCGTCCTCGCGACCAACGTTGCCATGCTCCGTCTCGCTCGTTCGATGGGCTTTAGCGTGCACACCGAGCCGGGTGATGCCACCGTGTTGCGCATCGCTCGGAATTTGAACGCCCTGAACATTCAACATCATTGATCGAAGGAATTTGAAATGTCATCGCGAGAAGTCGTGTTGTGCCACCCCGTTCGCACCGCGATCGGTACCTACAACGGCACCTTGAAAGGCACGCCGGCCACTGAGCTCGGCGCCACCGTCGTTCGGGAAACGCTGCGGCGCTCGGGTCTTGATCCCGCACGCATCGGCAGCGTGGTGATGGGTAACGTCATCCAGGCCGGCAATCGCATGAATCCGGCCCGACAAGCCGCGATCAATGGTGGCGTCCCGGTGGCCGTGCCGGCAATGACCGTCAATCGCGTTTGCGGCTCGGGCGCGCAGGCGATCGCATCGGCGGCGCAGGAGATCTGGCTCGACCACATCGACGCCGCCATCGCCGGAGGCATGGAGAACATGGACCGCGCTCCGTACCTGCTCCCCAGCGGGCGCTGGGGCCAGCGCATGGGCAATGCCGAGATCTATGACAGCATGTTGCGCGACGGCCTCGATGACGCGTTCTCCGGCGAGCATTCTGGTTGGCACACCGAGGACTTGGTCGCTCGACAGCACATTACGCGCGAGGACCAGGATCGCTGGTCGGAACGCTCGCAGAAGCGGTTCGCAGCAGCGCAAACGGCGGGCCATTTCGCTGCCGAAATCGTCGGCGTGGAGGTCGCGGGAAAGAAAGGCGCGCAGGTCTTCGATACCGACGAGGCGAATCGGCCTGAAACGACGTTGGATGTACTCGCAAAACTGAAGCCGGCGTTTCGCAAGGACGGGACGATCACGGCCGGCAATGCACCCGGACTCAATAGCGGGGCGGCGGCGATGATTGTCGCGGAACGCGAATTCGCCGAACGCAATCCTTTGCTACCGATCGCGCGACTCGTGGCTTACGGGGTCGCGGCCGTTGAGCCCGGCATGTTCGGGATCGGTCCCGTGCCGGCGGTCCGGCAAGCGCTGGAGCGCGCTCGCTGGAACCTGCGCGACGTTGAACGTGTGGAGATCAATGAGGCGTTCGCGGCCGTGCCGCTCGCGGTCTTGCGCGAACTCGGCCTGCCGGAAGACATCGTCAACGTGGAGGGTGGCGCCATCGCGCATGGCCATCCGATCGGAGCCACCGGGGCCGTGCTGACCACCCGTCTATTGCACTCGATGCAGCGTGACCACCTGAAGCGCGGCATCGTGACCTTGTGCATCGGCGGCGGGCAGGGCATCGCGCTTGCGCTCGAGGCTTTTTAGAAATCGTGATTCGTGGCCGGTCAACAAGGAGACTCTGAAACGCCACTCGCAAGAATTGATGTGCTCGAAGGTCGATACGACGAGCAGCGTCTCGCCAACGTGTCCACGGCCGTTCAAGAGACGTTGATCAGCGTGCTGAAAATCCCCTCGGACGACTTCTTCCAGATCATCCATGAGCTTCCGCGCAACCGCTTCTTGCACACGCCGTCGTTTCCCGGAATGAAATACTCCGACGACTTCATCGTGCTTGAAGTCGCGTTCATCGCCGGCCGGCCCAAAGAAATTCGCCTCGCCTTGCTCAAGGAATTGAACGCGCGAATCGTCGCACGTGCCGGAATATCGCCGGACGACC
>DASPYC010000338.1:0-2401 GCA_035636955.1 Casimicrobiaceae bacterium | reverse complement strand
CGGCCTTCTTGATAACCTGAATCTTCATTGTAGTCTCCTTAAGCGGCGCCGGACACTTGATGTGCCAGCGCAATGACCGCCGATTCGAAGCTCGACTTGTGGCATGTCGGCAGATTCATGTCGCCAAGTTCTGTGTGCGATGCCACGAGGCAACCCCCCGCACAGACGGGGATATACGCGCAATCTCCGCATTCGGTCCACGGGTGCAAGCGCTCGAATTTGTCGCGGGCGCTCTCGCGCCACGATTCCTGCCGGTCGTCGATGTGTCCGGTCGAGAGGGTCTTCTCGCCGGTGAACCCCGGGCAGGCATAGAGCGAACCGTCCGGCCCGATCGTGTGCGCGTGCTTCATGTGCACGTGGCACGGCCCGCTCGGCACGCCGCTCGACGTCGGAAAGCCATGACGCGTGGTTTCCTCGCGGAGAAACGACAGCTTGTCGTCGAGGCTGCCGCACGAATCGCAGCCCGAGCCGCCGCCCTTGCCGGCCGACGTCATGCAAGTGCCGCCGAGCGGCTTGCCCGCCGCGTTGGTCTGAATCATCGGGAGCATGCCCTTCGGCTTGGCAGGGGCATTGCGGATGATCGGCTTGAAATTCACCTTCGACAGCATGTTGGCGAACGGCTGTTCGCGCAGGTAATCGAGGAGCGCCGGGTAGCTGTCGACCGATGATTCGTCGAAGTTGCCGCCGATGGCGACCGGGACCTTGTCGGCAACCTTGCGCAGATTCTCGATGATGCGGTCGAAGGTGCCTTGTCCACCGCGCAGCGGCCGCATGCGGTTGTGCGTGTCGCGATCGCCGTCGAGCGTGATCTTGACGGCGGCCAGACCGAACGGCAGCATGCGATCGACCACCTCCGGCGTGAGCAGCATGCCGTTGGTGATGATGCTCGCCGCCATGCGGACGCCGCGTGCGGCGGCCGCTTTCGAGGTGCGCTCGGCGAGGTCGTACATGACCGGCAAGTTCAGGAGCGGCTCACCGCCGAAAAACATCACGACCAGACGCTCCGGCTTGACGCGATCCAGTTCGCGCTCGATCCAGGCGGCGACGCGCGCCGACGTCTCGAGCGACATCTTGTCCGCGAACTTGTTGTAATCGCCGTGGTCGCCCTGGAAGCAGTAGTCGCACGCGAAGTTGCATTGCAGCGTCGTGAGAATCGTGATGTGGAGCTCGAAGTTGTTGGTCGTGACGGCGAAAAAGTAACGATCGAGCGCCCGCTGATCCGCCTCGCGATCGGATACCAGGAAGCCGTTCTCCTGCAGCACGCCGAGCGCCTCGCGCGCCTCGTCATCGAAGTCCCCGGGATCCACGCCGTCCGTACAACGGTCAAGCAGCGACGCCACATCGCTCGACACGATGAGCTGGGCGTCGGTAATCGTGTTCATCAGAAACACATCGTCGCGGGCCTCGAGCGGTACCCGCACATTGAACATTGAAGAGTGCATTTCTGGATGGCCCCGGCCCGGGTTTTGGTTCTCGCCGCGTCGCGCTCGTGATGTCTAAGATTGCAACGCGTATTCCATCACGTGCCGAGACGCAGTTTTTCTCGGTATTCGCGTGGGTGCTTAGCATTTTTTGACGTTATTGTTGCTCGCGGCTCTATGTGGGCTTTTGGCCGGTGGGGGCAACCGATTGGCCGCTTCGCTGTGGCGTGCGTGAAGCGCCGACGCTTCACGCGAACAAAATCAACTGATTATGATCGGAAGACGAAGAGTTGGCCGGTCGGCTAATTTATTGGCCGACAAGATCGTATGCGACAGTGATGCAATGTATGAGCAATTTCGCTAGGAATTATATGGCTGCCCAAAATTGCGCGCGCAATATTTACGCGTCGCATACTCTCCGCGCACTGATGATGCCACTCATATTCTTCCACTTGCGATAGTTACGCGCCTGATGACGTTCCGCGCAATAGTTACGCAGCGCATGCCGTTGCGCGCAATATTTACGCCCCGCGCAATCGCTTAGCGAGCTGCCGAACGTCGAGTTTGTCCATCTTATATTTCAGCGTACTCAGCGGAATTCCAAGGTACTCTGAAGTGCCTGTGACGTTCCAGCCACACTTTTCGAGCGCTCGCAGAATAAAATTCCGCTCGAATGTGTTCGTCGCATCTTCAAACAAACTCTCCGTCGGGGTGCCATGCGGTTCGAGCTGGGCGAAATGGAACTCGAGCGGCAAATCCTCCTCGGAAATGTAGTCCTTGTCGCTGACGGCGACGAGCCGCTCGATCAAGTTCTCGAGCTCGCGGATGTTGCCCGGCCACCAGTACTTCTTCAGCACCGACATGGTCGATTCGGTGATGCCCAGGATGCGTTTGCGGAATCTCGTGTTGTAACGGCGCAGAAAAAACTCGGCGAGCATCGGGATGTCGTCGGTGCGATCGCGCAGCGGCGGCAACTTGAT
>DASPYC010000337.1:0-2748 GCA_035636955.1 Casimicrobiaceae bacterium | reverse complement strand
TTCGGCGCCTCACCGTGCGGAACGGTGATCAATGCGGCGCCCGCGCCGGATGGCGGCTGCGGTTTGCTCGCTGTCGTTCAGATTGCCGCCGTTGAGGCCGGCCCTCTGACGCTTGCGATGGAGGATGGCCCGTCGCTGAGGCGCGTTGCGCTTCCCTATGCAGTGCCGGAGATCGTGTCGCCGCGGGGCCGGCTCGCCTGATCGCTCCGCCTTCGCTGACATGTGTCTCGCGATCGTCGCACTGAATGTGCATCCGCGCTACGCGCTCGTCGTCGCCGCGAATCGTGACGAGTACCACGCCCGGCCCACGACATCCGCGCAATGGTGGACCGAGGAGGAGCAGCCGGCGCTTCTCGCCGGACGGGATCTCGAAGCCGGCGGCACGTGGCTTGGCGTTACGCGTTCGGGGCGCTGGGCTTTTGTCACCAATGTGCGCGAAGGCGGTCGTCGCGATCCTGCTGCGCCCTCGCGCGGCGCGCTGGTGCCGCGTGTGCTCCGCGACAATCGCGATACGCAAACTGCATTGGCGTCAGCAATCGCCGACGCCGCGCATTACAACGGCTTCAACCTGATGGCCGGCGACGGCGCGAGCGCGTGCTGGGGATCGAACCGCGGTGAGCAAGGCTGCTTGATCGCGAGTGGTGTTCACGGTCTTTCGAACGCGCGACTCGATACGCCGTGGCCCAAGCTTGCGCGAACCCAGGCGGGCGTCGCTGCCTGGGCTCAACAAGGCCGCGACGACATCGAGTCGCTTTTTGCGCTCC
Source organism: Casimicrobiaceae bacterium (assembly GCA_035636955.1). GTDB lineage: Bacteria > Pseudomonadota > Gammaproteobacteria > Burkholderiales > Casimicrobiaceae > VBCG01. Next base: position 1,984 of record DASPYC010000337.1, on the reverse strand, counting down.
TTGCCGACCGCGCTCGCGCTCGCGACGACGAGTTGCCGGAAACAGGGGTTTCGCTCGAATGGGAGCGCGTGCTTTCCGCGCCGTTCATCACCGGCGAGCGCTATGGCACGCGTTGCTCGACGGTGCTCTTTATTTCGCGCGAAGGCGAGGCGCGCTTCGTCGAACAGTCCTTCGATGCACGTGGCGAGCCTGCCGGACGGGTCGACACGACGTTCACATTGATTCCGGCGTGATTTCGAGGCTTCGTTCCATGATCCGATGCGCGATGCCGACCTCCTCGAATTCATCGCCAGTCACGGTGAAACCGTGGCGCGCATAAAAGGGCACCGCGTCCTTCTGCGCATTGAGGATTGCACGGTGATGCCCTTTTTCGCGCGCCAATTCGATAAGCAACGATAGGACCGCGGCACCGACGCCGCGACCGCGCCATGGCGCCAGCACCGCCATGCGCCCGATATGGCCATCGGGCAAAAGGCGCCCGCATCCGATCGGATTCCCATCGCCATCAGATGCGAGAACATGTTCGCAGAGCGGATCAACCTCGTCCCATTCGAGTGCTTCTGGAACGCTCTGCTCGATGACGAAAACGGTCCTGCGGACTGCGCGAAGCGCATCGCCATCGTCGGTCCAATCGGCCAATCGCAGCGAAAACTCGGACATCCTGTTCATGCGTAGTGCGATAGCGTAAGGCGGGCCATGCCGTCTCGCGTTTCAAGCATGCAGCGGCCGCCGACAGGAAGCGTCAGCTTGTCTCGCACATGGCCAAACGGAAGGCCGGTGTAGATCGGCACCTGCGCCCGTGTTCGCAGGTGCGCGATAGCCGCTGCGAGGTCGTAGCCCTCATCGTTTGCGGTGAGCTGATATTCGGTGAAAGCGCCAAGCAGCACCGCGCGCTGGCGTTCCAACACACCCGCGTGCAACAGCTGATAGAGCAGCCGTTCGATTCGGTAGGGATGCTCGGCAACGTCCTCCAGAAAAAGCACGCCGCCTTCGACGTCCGGCAGATACGGCGTTCCTGCGAGATGCGCGACGAGCGACAGATTGCCGCCCCAAAGCACGCCGTTGGCGACCACTTGCGACGGTCCCTCGAGCGCGCATTCGATTTCCCACGTCGTGTTGTCGAGAACGCCGAAGCATTGCTCGAACGTGAAAGCTGACGGCTGCTCGGCGCCAAAATCGTAGGCCGCCATCGGTCCCGCGAAAGTGATCATTCCGCCGCGCGCGAGCGCCGCCAACTGGAATACCGTGAAATCCGAGTGGCCAATCCAGCGAGTCGGTTTGCTCGCCATCGCTGCGTAATCGATCCGGTCGAGAAGGCGCGTCCACCCATAGCCGCCCCGTACCGCTATCGCAATGTCGATATCGGGCGCAGAAGCCATTCGCGCAATGGCCGCGAGCCGCTCATCGTCGCTCGCCGAGAATCGCTGCTCCCGACTGCGTGCCGTTGGATCGACACGAACACGATGGCCGAGCGCGACGAGCCGCGCGACTGCGCGATCGACCGCCGCGGGCTCGGTCGCAAATCCCGCGGGCGCGAAAATGCCAAATTGCCAACTGCGATCGGGCACGCGTTCCGATCCCCTGGATGATGCCGCGGTTGCGACTGCGGTTCGCTTCAACGCCGCGCGGCGAAAAACTCGGACAGCAGCATACCGCACTCCTCCGCACGAACGCCGCCGATGACGGTCGCGTGATGGTTGAGGCGTGGATCGGCGAACAAATCGATCACCGATCCGCAGGCGCCGGTCTTCGGATCGCGCGCACCGTATACAACTCGCGCGATTCGTGCATGGAGCATCGCGCCTGCGCACATCGCACAGGGTTCCAGCGTCGCGTACAGCGCGCAGTCGACGAGTCGATAGTTGCAAAGCACGGCGGCCGCCTCGCGCATCGCTGCTATTTCCGCATGCGCCGTCGGATCGCTGATCGAGATCGGCGAGTTACCGCCGCGGCCGATGATCGCGTTGTCGCGCACGACGATCGC
>DASPYC010000336.1:0-1617 GCA_035636955.1 Casimicrobiaceae bacterium | reverse complement strand
CGAACTGCGTGTCGGTCGCGCCGATCGAAACCGAGTTCGGCCGCAAGCGCACGATCGACCAATCGTCATGCAATAAAGACTATTCATGCGTGAATGGCTTCTGTCCGAGCTTTGTCACCGTCGAAGGCGGCCAGTTGCGCAAGCCGAAAAAGGCAGAAGCGGCAGACTTTTCCGCGCTCCCCGATCCCGCACATCCGTCGACGCACGAGCCGTACGGCATTCTGGTGACCGGTATCGGCGGCACGGGCGTCGTCACGATCGGTGCGTTGCTCGGCATGGCGGCGCATATCGAGGGCAAAGGCGTCAGCGTGCTGGACATGACCGGACTTGCGCAGAAAAACGGCGCCGTCGTCTCGCATGTGCGAATCGCCGATTCGCCCGAGCAGCTTTATGCGACGCGCATCGCGGCGGGCGAAGCGAAGCTTGTGCTGGGCTGCGACATCCTGACCGGCGTCGGCGACGAAGCGCTCGCCAAGATGCAGAAAGGCGTCACGAAGGCCGTCGTCAACACCGCACTGGTGATGCCCGCGCAATTCACCCGCGACCCGGACCTCAAGTTCCCCACCGGATCGATGGAGCAGGAAATCAAGGACGCGGTTGGCCCAGGCGATGCGGAGTTTCTCGACGCAACGAAGCTGGCGACGGGTCTGATGGGCGATTCAATTGCCACCAACCTTTTCATGGTGGGCTACGCGTATCAACGTGGACTGCTGCCCGTCGGTGAAGCAGCGATCCTCCGCGCCATCGAGTTGAACGGCGCTGCCGTCGAATCGAACAAGCAGAGCTTCTACTGGGGTCGGCTCGCTGCCATCGATTCCGCGATTGTCGCGGCCGCGGCGATTCCACAAGCGGCTAAGCCCGATTCGCAACGCTTGTCCGAATCGCTCGACGAGATGATCGACCGGCGTGCGAAATTCCTGGCCGACTATCAGGACGCTGCGTATGCGAAGCGCTATCTCGACTTCGTCGCGAACGTGCGCGCCGTAGAAGCCGCCAAGCAGCCCGGCGCAACCGACTTGACCGAAGCGGCTGCGCGCTACTACTTCAAGCTGCTGGCGATCAAGGACGAGTACGAGGTCGCGCGCCTTTACGCCGAGACGGATTTCCTGCAACGCGTCGCCGCGCAATTCGACGGCGATTACAAGCTCAATTTCTATCTCGCACCGCCGACGCTCAACAAGGCCGCGACGAAGGGCGGCGAGCCTAAGAAGACCAAGTACGGACCGTGGATGATGCCGGCGTTTCGCGTGCTGGCGAAGCTGCGGCGCTACCGCGGCACAGCGCTCGACATTTTCGGCAGGATGCCCGAGCGCAAGATGGAGCGCGCGCTGATCGGCGAATACGAAACGTTGATCACAGAAGTTCTCGATCGGCTAACGCCGCAGAATTACGAAGTAGCCATCGACCTCGCTTCGATTCCCGAGAGCATTCGCGGCTACGGGCATGTCAAGGACCGCCATTTGAAGGACGCGAAGGTGCGCGAGAAGGCGTTGCTTGAACAGTTGCGCGACGCCAGAGCGAGGCCCGTAAAAGCCGCCGTGATGGTTCACGCGAGCTGAACGTCAAAACCCGACCGACGAACGCCCCTTGAGTTGTAGAATGCGGCGAGCATCATCC
>DASPYC010000335.1:0-6195 GCA_035636955.1 Casimicrobiaceae bacterium | reverse complement strand
ATCGAACTCGATGACGGGCGGCGATGCCTTCGATTTGAACGCGCCGCCGAGCGTGCCGGTCTTCGTATCGGCGCCGCCGATGCCTTCAGGCGACGTGAGACCGCCCGTCTGAAAGCCGCGCGTGACGACGAATACATGATCCTGCGAGTCGATGCACGTTCCGCCAATTTCACCCGTCACCCAATTGTCGGGCAACGGCTTGGGCCAGAATGGATCGACAACGAACGTCGGCGGGACGAGCGCACCGCCGCTTTGCTTGGCTTCGAGTGACAGGCCGAACGCGGCACCAAGCACGACGACTGCAGTGCCGGCGTACAGATATCCCAGATGTTTCACGATTCCTCCTATCCGATTTCTACTTGGCGATCAAATCATTTTTGAGACATCGGAGTCGAACTGTTCTTCGACTTTTCGATGCTGTGCCACGGCCTCCCTTCGTGGCCCATGTGGAGCAGTGGTTAAGCTAATCGCACCTCCGTTGCCCGGGCGTTTTGGTACCTATGTTTTAGGCTGGGGAGCGTATCGCAAGCGCACCTCATGTCCATCGGTGTTCGTCCTATTTTCTGTGCACAAAGTACTTGGTAGATTTTCTTATACGCCGCACGCGTTTCGTTGGTTTGCGATGATTGTGAAAAACCTGTTGCGATCATCACCAGTCGCGGCTCACTTGCGTTACTTGCAGCGACTCGCTACGATTCAGATCGGGGCCACTCGCAGACGCCCCGCCGCATCGACGAGCGTTCGTCCAAGCTCTGCGCCGAAAAAACGGGCGTGGTCCGCCCGCGATGGAGGCGACATCATGGATGCGGAAATTTCGGTTTTTTCTCTTTCCCAATTGACGAGCGCGGCGCCGCCGCCTGCGATCATTGACGTGCGTCGCGCCCCGGCTTTCGAACGCGATCCGCATGTAATTCCGGGAGCCATTCGTCGACTGCCGGACTTGGAGGCATGGCAGGCCACTCTCGAATCGTGGCGAGCGACCGTCGTCTATTGCGTGCACGGCGGCGACGTCAGCCGAGACATAGCCGCGGCGCTTGCGCAGCGCGGTCTTGATGCGCGTTATCTCGCCGGCGGTATCGAAGCATGGCGTCGCGAAGGACATCCGCTCGTACCGTTCTCGCCACCGACGCGCTGGGTGACGCGCGAGCGCCCGAAGATCGATCGTATCGCGTGTCCGTGGCTAATCCGGCGCTTCATCGACGCCTCCGCCGAGTTTTTCTACGTTCCGGCCAACGAGGTGCTGCGATTCGCAGCGATAAATGCCGCGACGCCGTACGACGTGCCCGACGTCGACTACTCACACGACGGCGCGGCCTGCAGCTTCGATGCGTTCATCAGGCGCCATCACTTGCATGATGCCGCGCTTGATATGCTTGCAACGATCGTACGCGGCGCGGATACGGCGGTGCTCGATCTCGCGCCGCAGGCGCCGGGATTGCTCGCGATCTCGCTGGGACTCTCGCAAATGTTCGCCGACGACCACGCAATGCTTCGGTACGGGATGCTGGTCTACGACGCGATGTATGCGTGGTGTCGTCAGGCAACGCAGGAAAACTGGACCCCCGCGCCAGCGGCTGTCGCCGCCGCGCTGCCCCCACAGGGGGCGCAATTCGCGCCTTGGGGCGGCCCTACGGCGCGAATGCACGGGTGGAATCCCGCAGCGTTGCGCAAGGCGGCGACCGCCGCATGAATGACGCGCACGACGCTATTTCGAAGCACGCAAATGCGGAAGCTGCGCCGCCGTTGCCGACCCGAGCCGAGGCGTTCCGTTATTGGCTGCGTCTCGGCTTCATCAGCTTCGGCGGCCCGGCAGGCCAAATCGCGATCATGCATCGGGAGTTGGTCGATGAGAAAAGCTGGATCTCGGAGCGACGGTTCCTGCACGCGCTCAACTTTTGTATGCTCCTTCCGGGACCCGAGGCGACGCAGCTCGCGACGTACATCGGCTGGCTGCTCTATCGAACCTGGGGTGGGCTCGTCGCAGGGGTCCTGTTCGTATTGCCATCCCTTGCGATTCTTATCGCGCTGTCGTGGCTCTATGTAACGTACGGAAATCTGCCGATCGTTGCCGGCGTGCTCTACGGCATCAAGCCGGCAGTCGTCGCAATCGTGCTGCACGCCGCATGGCGCATCGGTTCGCGCGCGCTCAAGCATCCTCTGCTTTGGCTGGTCGCCGCCGCCGCATTCGTTGCAATCTTTGTGTTCGCAGTGCCGTTTCCATTGATCGTCGTTACAGCCGGTGTGCTAGGCGCGATCGGCGGACGATGGATGCCGTCGGCGTTTACGCCGGCGAACCACGACATGAAACAGCAGCGCGCTCATCCGTCCGCGCTCATCGACGACGATACGCCCACGCCCGCGCATGCGCGATACGCGCGCTCCCGCTTGTTGCAGATCATCGGCGTATTCGTCCTGCTGTGGGGCGCAATCCTATTGACGCTGACCGTGCAATCGGGTTGGAACGGTGCGCTTACGCAAATGGCGTGGTTCTTCACCAAGGCCGCGCTGGTGACATTCGGCGGCGCGTACGCGGTATTGCCCTACGTTTATCAAGGCGCGGTCGAAACGTATGGCTGGCTCGCGCCGTCGCAAATGATCGACGGTCTTGCACTTGGCGAGACGACGCCCGGACCGCTCATCATGATCGTGGCGTTTGTCGGGTTTGTCGGTGCATGGACCCACGCGCTTTTCGGCGCGGACCTTCGATTCGCAGCGGGCGCCGCCGGCGGGTGCGTCGCGACTTTTTTCACGTTTCTTCCGTCGTATCTGTTCATTCTCGCGGGCGCGCCATTGATCGAGTCCACGCACGGCCAACTTCGATTCACCGCGCCGCTTACGGCCATTACGGCGGCGGTGGTCGGCGTCATTGTCAACCTCGCGCTATTTTTTGCCTGGCATGTCCTATGGCCGCGCGGATGGCAGGCTGGTTCAACCCTGGGCAACATGGAAGTGCCCGCACTGGTGATTGGAATGGCTGCCGCCGTCGCGCTGTTCAGGCTCAAGGTCGGCGTGATTCCGGTTATAGCCGGTTGCGGCATCGCTGGCCTGATTGTTGTGCAAACGCTGAACGCGTAAGGTGGCGGAGCCGGCCACCGACTGATACAGAACCGAAACGAAACCGACTTGCTGCCGGACGGTCGAATGAATCCGACGCCGCCGCCCAGAACCACGAGGATTTCGATGCAACGCCGCAATTTCTTGTTCACGCTCGCCGCCGTTGTAGGCGCGAAGCAGGTATTCGCCGCGGACGCGAAGGCGCCTGGCACGATCGATGAGATGCGCAAAAACTGGAAGGAGCTCCTTCCGAAGAACGCCGACGTGACGCTCTTGACCGAACCGCTCGAGCGCAGCAACACCGTGTGGCGACAATTCCTGACGCCGGCGCAATACCACGTGCTGCGCGAAGAGGGAACCGAAGTCCCGGGCAGCAGCCCGCTCAACCATGAAAAACGTCCGGGCGTCTTCGTGTGCGCCGGCTGCAGCCTGCCGCTCTTTACGTCACGGATGAAGTACGACAGCGGGACGGGATGGCCCAGCTTCTTCACCAACATTCCGGACCATCTGACGAACAAGAAGGATTACAAGATCATCGTCGAGCGCGATGAATATCACTGCGTCCGCTGCGGCGGACATCAAGGACACGTCTTCGAAGACGGCCCACCCCCGACGCGTCAACGCTGGTGCAACAACGGCGTAGCGCTCCGGTTCATTCCTGCCTGATCTGCTGGCGTTTCAGTACTGATCCGGTAGCGGTTCAGTAATACGGGCGTCGCTCCAGCTCGCGGATTCGCGCTTCGAGCTCGAACACGTCGTTCGCCTGCGCGAGATAGCGCTCACGGTCGCGCTGCCGCATTCGCGCGACCCAGCGGTCAAATCGCTCGACCAGCGTGAGTCTTCTGCACGGCGTCGGAACGGCGTTTCCAGCTGGCGCGGGCGTCGAGGCGGCATCGATGGCCTGCGACGAGGACGCCGCGCGCAATAACAACCTGCACAAACCGAGAGCGCCTTCCTCGTCAACGGGGATATCGGTGGCGCGCATGACTGCACTCCTTTCGGCTGCCGGCGGCCGATGGTGCGCCGCACAACACCAACGATAGTGGCTCACGGTGCCTTTTTCAAATCATCCCTTTGGATCGCAGCCATCGACCCCACAGATAGAGTCGCCGGGATGGCTTGCTGCGGTGCAGCATTTCTGCTATATTAGTCCTCTATCGGCCCTTCCCGGAGTTGCATGGAGCTTTATCAGTTGCGGAGCTTCGCCGCGGTTGCCGAGCTAGGCCATCTGACGCGCGCGGCGGAGAAGTTGCATATCAGCCAACCGGCCTTGTCGGCGCAGATCAAGGCGCTGGAAGACGAGCTCGGCGTCGCGTTGTTCGACCGCACCCCGAGCGGGATGACATTGACCGCGGCGGGCCAACGGTTGTTGCCTGAGGCCAGCAAAGTCGTCAGCGCGGCAGGCGCCTTTTCGAGCCACGCCAAAGCATTCTCCGGCGAAACGACAGGACGCGTCCGGGTCGGTACGCTCGCCGATCCTCAGTTCCTGCGCCTTGGCGATTTCCTCGCGCAGGCGCTCGACCGCTATCCGCTGGTCGAAATCGAGCTGCATCATGAAGTTTCCGGCGCGGCATTCGCAAAAGTGCGCGACGGCGAGCTTGACGCGACCTTCTACTACGGCAGTCTTCTTCACGCCGCCGTCGAATCCATTCCATTGCGACCCGTTGCGTATCGAGTCGTCGCGCCCGTCGCATGGCGCGATCGCGTCGACCAGGCCGGCTGGAACGAAATCGCTGCGCTGCCCTGGATCGTCACGCCGACGATCAGCACGCACAGCGCGATGGCGAATCAAATGTTCGAGGCCCATGGCGTAGCACCCGCAAAGCGCATCGAAGCGGATCACGAGGCGGTGATCAGCTCGCTCGTGATCTCCGGCGTGGGTGTCGCGTTGATGCGCGAAGACCTCGCGCTGGAGGCGGCCGCGGCCAACGACGTATGCCTGTGGGGGGAGGCGCGCGCCGAAACGCTGCTGCAATTTCTGTACTTGCGCGAACGCAAGCACGATCCCGTCGTCACTGCGTTGAGCGATGTCGTGCGCGATGTTTGGTCGGTGCGCGAAGCCAACGCCGAACATCCCCGCGCGGCCGCCTAGAACGCCATCGCCCTCGATGTTGCGCTGATCACGCGGGGTGAGTAGCCTCCGTGCGGTGATCGCGGTCGCCAATCTCACGAAGACTTTTGCCGGACCGCGCCCCAGGCGCGTCTTCGAATCGATCACGTTTTCGATCGAACGCGGCGAGTTCGTGGCGATTGTCGGCGAGTCCGGCATCGGCAAATCCACACTGCTCAACCTGATCGCCGGACTCGAGCGGCCCGATAGCGGATCGATCACCGTCGATGGCGTCGATCTCTCGTCGCTGTCCGATGACGCGCTCACCGTCATGCGCCGTCACCGGATGGGCTTCGTGTTCCAATCGTTTAACATACTTCCTTACTTGACGGTCGCGCAGAACGTGGCGCTGCCACTCGCGCTGTTAGGCAGTCACGGCGCCAATGCGCAGGCGCGCACAACGCAGATGCTTCGTGCAGTCGGTCTCGAAGACCGCGCGCAGAGCATGCCCCGCGAGCTTTCCGGCGGCGAGCTGCAGCGGGTCGCGATCGCACGCGCGCTCGTGCATCGGCCGACGATCGTTCTCGCCGACGAGCCCACCGGCAATCTCGGTCCGGATAACGCCGCGCAGGTGATCGCGTTACTGCGCGGATGCGCCAAGACGAATGGCGCAACGGTATTGCTTGCCACCCATTCGCGCACCGCTGCGGCAGCGGCTGATCGCGTGCTCGCACTCACGGTGGAACGTGTGACGCCTCTGGCGATCAGTGCCGAGCGATGACGACGTTCGCGGCACGGGTGGCGATTGCGCGAGCAACGCTCGGCGGCACATTTGGACGTGAACGCGGGCGCCTCGTACTCGCGACACTCGCGATCGCTCTCGGCATCGCGCTCGGATTTGCGATCGATCTTGTCAATCGCACGGCGATTGCCGAATTCGCCTCGGGCATGGCGACGTTGTCGGGGAACGCCGACCTCGAGGTGCGCGGACCCCGCGCCGGCTTCGACGAAAACGTCTACCCGGCGGTTAGGCAGACCGAGGGAGTCGCCGTCGCCTCGCCGATCCTTGAAATTCAAAGCCGCACGCCGGG
>DASPYC010000334.1:0-8580 GCA_035636955.1 Casimicrobiaceae bacterium | reverse complement strand
GAACGAGGCGAGAGAGCGATCGATGCGTGCGGAGAGTCGTTCGCGATTCGCGGGGAGCGTCGTCAAGCCCGCGCCGGAGCGCTCCGATAACGTGAAGACCGCGGGCAAATCGTCGCGCGCAATCGGGCGGACGAAGAACATCCTGCGCAGTGACTAGACGAGCAGGCGGCCGAGCGCAGTTTCGAGTCGCGCGAGGCCTTCGAGAATCTCGTCCAGCGATATCACAAGCGATGGCGCGATTCGAACGACGTCGGGACCCGCGACGAGCACGATAAGTCCGGCGTCGCCGGCCGCTTTGAGGATGTCCATAGAGCGGCCACGCCAAGGCTCATCCAATTCACAGCCGAGCCAAACGCCCTCGCCGCGCAAGTCGCGAAAGACACGCCGCCGCGCGTTGATCGCTTTCAGCCCTTCCATGAAGAGCGCGTGCCGTGCCTTGACGCCGTCCATGACTTCGATCGTATTGATGACGTCGAACACCGCACTCGCGACTGCACACGCGAGCGGATTGCCGCCATAAGTGGTGCCGTGAACGCCGACCGAAAAAACGCTCGCAATCTCGGTGGTCGTGAGCATCGCGCCGACAGGAAATCCGCCGCCCAGTCCCTTCGCACTCGTCATGATGTCCGGCACGACGCCTTTTTGCATGTACGAAAAGAGCGTGCCGGTGCGGCCCATGCCGCTTTGAATCTCGTCCAGTACCAGCAACGCGTGGTGCTCGTTGCACAGGCGACGGGCGGCTTGCAGATATTCGGGCATGCCCGGCGTCATGCCGCCTTCGCCCTGCATCGGCTCGAGGATCACCGCGCAGATTTCATCACCGTGGGCGGCAAACTCCGTTTGCAGCGCCGCGACGTCGTTGTACGGAAGATGCGTGAGGCCCGCCGGGTTGGGGCCAAAGCCCGTTGCGTATTTCGCTTGTCCGCCTGCCGTCACTGTGAACAACGTGCGGCCGTGAAACGAATTGTGCGTCGAGACGATGCGCGTCTTGTGCGGCCCGAAACGGTCATGCGCATAGCGCCGCGCAAGCTTCAACGCGGCTTCGTTGGCCTCTGCGCCTGAATTACAGAAGAACACACGCTCGGCGAACGTCGCGTCGACCAGCCGTTGCGCAAGCCGCAGCGCGGGCTCGTTGGTGAACCAGTTCGATACATGCCAGATCTTGCGGGCTTGCTCTTCGAGCGCCCGGATCATCGCTGGATGCGCGTGACCGAGCGACGTCACCGCGACGCCGCTCGCGAAATCGATGTACATCCGTCCGGTCTGGTCCCAAATCCGCGAACCCTCGCCGCGCACCGGAATGAAGGGCGCGGGCGCAAAGCACGGCACCATCACTTGGTCGAACGTTTCGCGCGTGACCGGCAATTCCGCGTGCCCGCGCGGTGAGACGACGTCGCGGCGCACCGGCTTGACGTCGGTTGACGGCAATGCCGCCGATTTGACTGAGGAATTGGGCATGGCGAAGCGGATGCTATGCTGAATTTAGCTCGCCGGAGCGAGCGTCGAAGGTCGATTCTAAACGATGAGCGCCGCAGGACCGCCCCAAGGCGTGAGTTGCTCCCCCTCTGGGGGCAGCGCAGCGGCGCCAGCCGCAAGCGTGGGGGCCCATCGATGAGCGCGCGCCTCGCCCTAGTCCTCGCCTCGCTGCTTGCCTTTCTGGCCGTTGCGCTCGGCGCGTTTGGCGCGCACGCGCTGAAGACGAGAATTGCGCCGGACATGCAAGCCGTGTGGCAAACGGCGGTGCTGTATCACGGCTGGCATGCGTTGGCGCTGCTCGGCGTCGGCCTGTTGATCCTGCATTTTCCCGATCGCGCAGGGCTTGCGTGGGCGGGATGGTTATTCATCGCCGGCATCGCGCTCTTCTCCGGTAGCCTTTACGCGCTCGCGCTGACCGGTGTCAAAAATGTTGGGGTGGTTACGCCGATCGGCGGCATTGCGCTCTTGATCGGCTGGCTTGTCGTCGCGTGGACGGTGGCGACGGGCTGAGGCTCAGTCCACCTTCGCGCCGCTTTCCTTCACGACCTTCGCCCACTTCGCCGTTTCGGCTTGAATGTGCTTGGCGAAATCTTCGGGCGTACCGCCCGCGACATTTGCGCCTTGCGCCGCGAGCTTTTCCTTCGCATCCGGTGACGCGAGCCATTTCGAGGTCTCGCCGTTGATCTTCATGACGATGTCGCGCGGCGTGCCCGCGGGCGCAAGGATGCCGAACCACGACGACGCTTCGAATCCGGGAACCGTATCGGCGACCGTCGGAACGTCGGGCAGTGCCGGCGCGCGCGTGGCGCCCGTCACGGCAATCGCTCGCAGCTTGCCGGCTTTGATGAACGCGAGCGATGACGGCAGATTATCGAACATCAACTGGACCTGACCGCCGATCAAATCGGTGAGCGCCGGCGCGCTTCCCTTGTACGGCACGTGCGTCATCTGCACACCGGTCATCGTCTTGAAGAGCTCGCCGGACAGATGGATCGACGTTCCGCTTCCCGATGACGCGAAGTTGAGTTTCCCCGGATTCGCCTTGGCGTAGGCAATCAGCTCCGGCACCGTGTTAACCGGCAACTGCGGATTGACGACGAGCACGTTCGGCACGCCGGCGACGAGAATCACCGGCGTGAAATCCTTGACGTGATCGTACGGCATCTTCGCGTAGAGACTCGCGTTGATCGCGTGCGTCCCCACCGTGCCCATCAGCAGCGTGTAGCCGTCCGGCGTCGACTTCGCGACCAGCTCCGCGCCGATATTGCCCGCGGCCCCGGGCCGGTTATCGACGATCATTTGCTGGCCCCACGCCTCGGAAAGTTTTTGTGCTGCGGCGCGCGCGAGGAGGTCCGTCGTCCCGCCGGCGGGAAACGGCACAACAAGACGCACGGGCTTAGTCGGATATGCGGCTTGGCCCAGCACAACCGGCGCTGCAACGACAATCAGCGCCGCTGCGAGGGCGCGCACGAAATCCACCAGCGGTCGTTTCATCATTCCTCCTTCGAGCGTCATGTGATCCCGATGCGAAGCCGAGGGATGACGGTCCTCTTCTAATCGACCTTCGCGCCCGATGCCTTGACGATGCGCGCATATTTCGCGAGCTCGATTGCGATGAACGCGCCGAACTGCTGCGGCGTCGTCGGCGCGGCTTCGGCACCTTGCGCGGTCAATCGTTCGCGCATCTCCGGCGATTCGAGTATCCGGGTCACGTCCGCGTTCCATTTGGCGATGATCGAAGGCGGCGTTCCCGCCGGCGCAAGCAGCCCGAACCAGGTGGAAATATCGAATCCCGGAACACCAGCCTCGGCCATCGTCGGCAAATCAGGCACGAGCTTCGAGCGCTGCGATGTCGTCACGGCGAGCGCCTTCAGCTTCCCGGCCTTCACCTGCGGCATCGAGTTCGCGAGATTGTCGAACATCAATTGCGTGTCGCCCGCGAGCAATGCCTGCATGGCGGGCGCGCCGCCCTTGAACGGGACGTGGACCATATCGGCGCCGGTATCGACTTTGAACAGCTCGCCGGCGAGATGACCGGCGCTGCCGTTGCTGCCCGAGCCGAACGAGAGCTTCCCGGGATTTGCCTTGGCATACGCGATCAGTTCCTTGACCGAATTCACCTGCAACGATGGATTGACGACCAGAACGTTCGGTGTGATGGCGACCAGCGTGATCGGCGCGAAGTCCTTGACTGCGTCGTACGGCATCGTTGCGAACAAGCTCGGATTGACGGCATGCGTCGACAGCGCACCCATGACGACCGTGTACCCATCGGGCGCCGACTTCGCAACCAAGTCGGCGCCGATGTTCCCGCCGGCGCCGGGCTTGTTGTCGACGACAACCGGCTGGCCCCACATTTGCGTTAGCCGGTCGGCAATCGCCCGTCCGACGGCATCGAGCGGTCCGCCGGGTGGGAACGGAACGACCAGCCGGACCGATTTAGTCGGAAACGCTTGCGCCGTTGCCTGTTCACTGCCTATCGACAACGCGCTGCAGCAGACGGCAAGCGCGAACGCTACATGGAGGAGGTTTCGGCACTTATTCGACACGATTTGTTGCAACTTGCGGTGAAGGCTCGTCGCGCGGCCATTTTAATTAGTTTAACAGGACCGATATCCAGTCCTCCGCCGGGCAGCCGGGTTTGCCCGGCAGAAGGGCAAAGCGCATAATTCGCGGCTGTCCTCGGCACGCCGGTTTGTCGCGCCGACCTTACGAAAGACAAACGTTTGAAGAGTAAAGCTGCCGTTGGTGCGCTTTCCGCGTCGCTGATCGTCGTTGCTGCCGCTGCCGGTTACTGGTTCGGAACACAAAGAACTGCAGGCACGGCGCCGACCACAGCCGGGACCGTTTCCTCTGCGCCCAAGAGCGGCGCATCGAGTGCAATCGCCGTCGAAGCGGTCAAGGTCGCCGTGCAGCCGATGCCGCAGTCGATCACGGCCGTCGGCAGTCTGCGCTCGGACGAGTCGATCACCGTGCGTCCTGAAGTCGCCGGCCGGATCAGCGAGATCCTGTTCAAGGAAGGTGAGCGCGTTGCGCGCGGCACGACGCTGGTCCGTCTCGATCCAGCGATCAACAAGGCCGAAGTCGAGCAGGGCCGCGCGAATCTGAAGCTCGCGAAGAGCAAATACGACCGCGCGGTCGATCTTGCGAAGAGCAATTTCATTTCCGGACAGGCGCGCGACGAAGCCGAAAACAATTTGCGCGTGGCCGAGGCGGGCGTTCAGCTCGCCGAAGCACGTCTCGCGAAAATGGAGATCAAGGCGCCGTTCTCCGGGATCATCGGCTTGCGCGTCGTGTCGGTCGGCGACTACGCCAAAGAAGGCTCCGATATCGTCAATCTCGAATCGATCGATCCGCTCAAGGTGGACTTTCGCGTGCCCGAGATCTACTTGAAGCAGATCCAGGTCGGCCAGACGCTGCACGTCTCGCTCGACGCGATACCCGGCAAAACGTTCGAAGGGAAAGTTTTCGCCGTCAATCCGCTGGTCGACGCCGCAGGACGCGCCATCGTGATTCGCGCGCTCGTGCGCAACTCCGACACGTCGCTTCGTCCCGGCATGTTCGCACGCGTGCGGTTGATCACGCGCAATCTGCAAGACGCGCTCGCCGTTCCTGAACAAGCGATCGTGCCGCTGGGCGATGACCAGTACGTGTTCAAGGTGACCGACGGCCGCGCGATACGCGTCAAGGTCGAGATCGGGCAGCGACGCGACGGCAAAGTCGAAATCGTCAAAGGGCTCGAGCCCACTGACATGGTCGTCACCGCGGGTCACTTGAAGATCCGGGACGGTGTACCGGTGACGATTGTGAACGGTCCGTCGGCTGCAATCGCAGCGATGTCTCCGGCGAGCACGGCGCCGGCCACAGCAACAACGACGGACAACGAAGGCGCCACGGTCATCTCGCCGGCCAAGGCCGACACGCTTGCGCGACCACCGGCACCGAAGTCCTAAGCCGGGCGACTATGCAACTGCCCGAGATTTGCATCAAGCGGCCGGTGCTGGCGACGGTGCTGTCGCTCATCATCCTGCTCGTCGGGATGATTTCGTACACGCGCTTGTCGGTGCGGGAGTATCCGCGGATCGACGAGCCGGTGGTGAGCGTCTCGACGACCTATCGCGGCGCTTCCGCCGAAGTTGTCGAATCGCAGATCACGAAGCCGCTCGAGGATTCGCTGGCCGGCATAGAGGGCGTCGACATCATGACGTCGCAGAGCCGATCGGAGACGAGCCGTATCAACGTCCGCTTCAACCTGAAACGCGATCCGGACTCCGCGGCGGCAGACGTCCGCGACAAGGTTGCGCGCGTACGCGCCAAACTTCCCGACACGACCGACGAGCCGGTGATCGCGAAGGTCGAGGCCGATTCGCAGCCGGTGATCTACATCTCGGTGGAGGCGGGTGAGCGCAGCGTGCTCGAGGCGACCGATTTCGTCAAACGTTACGTACAGCCGCGGCTCTCGGTGCTTCCGGGTGCGTCCGATGTGCGCATCTTCGGCGAACGCCAAGTATCAATGCGTGTCGACCTCGACCGTACGCGGCTCGCCGCCTACAAGTTGACGGTGCAGGACGTCGAAGATTCGATCCGGCGGCAGAATGCGGAAATTCCCGCTGGCCGAATCGAATCGAACGCCCGCGAGTTCACGGTCGTCGCAGAGACCGATCTGCAATCGCCCGAGCAATTCAATAGCATCATCATCGCCAATGTCGGCGGCTATCCGGTGCGGCTCCGTGACGTCGGCAACGCTTACGTCGGACCCGTTGATGAACGAACGATCTCGCGCTACAACGGCAAGCCGTCGCTCAATATTGGCGTGATCAAGCAGGCAGTCGCCAATCCACTCGATCTCTCAAAGGCGGTTCGCGCCGAGGTCGACAAGATGAACGAGACGCTGCCCCAGGGCATGCGCCTTGTCGTCGCCTATGACACGTCGGTCTTCATCGAGCGCTCGATCAAATCGGTGTTCCAGACGATCGGCGAGGCGATCGCGCTGGTCGTCCTGGTGATCTTTTTCTTTTTGCGGTCTTTGCGCGCGACGGTCATTCCCATTGTCACGATCCCCGTCGCTTTGATCGGTGCGTTCGGTCTGATGTACGCGTTCGGTTTCACGATCAACACGCTCACATTGCTCGCGCTGGTGCTGGCGATCGGCCTCGTCGTCGACGATGCGATCGTGATGCTCGAAAACATCTTTCGCCACATCGAGGCAGGCATGCCGCGCCGCCAGGCCGCGATCGAGGGTGCACGCGAGATCGGCTTCGCGATTGTCGCGATGACGCTCACGCTGGCGTCGGTGTTTGCGCCGCTCGCCTTCGCAACGGGCCGCACCGGACGGCTGTTCATCGAGTTCGCGTTGACGCTTGCCGGCGCAGTGATCGTGTCGGGCTTCGTCGCGTTGACGCTCTCGCCGATGATGTGCTCGGTCTTGCTCAAACATCAGACGAAGCACTCGTGGCTCTACAACACGATTGAAGGCTGGATCCAGGCCCTCACGCAGGGCTACCGCCGTGCGCTCACGTGGACGCTCCATCATCGCTATGTCGTCGTCGGCGCGTGGGTCATCGTGCTCGGCGCAGGCGGACTGCTGTTCTCGCAACTCAAGTCCGAGCTCGCGCCGATCGAAGACCGCGGCGTGGTGTTCGGCCTTATTACCGCTCCCCAAGGATCGACCCCGCAGTACACCGCTGAGCTGATGAAGCCCGCCGAAAGCATGTACGCGGAGCTGCCCGAAACCGGCGCGTTCACCGCCATCTCGGGATTCCCGACAGTGGTCGACGGCAACGCCGTGCTGCGGTTGAAGCCGTGGGAAGAACGCACGCGCAAGGCCCAGCAGATCGCCGAGGATCTCCGGCCGCGGATGATGTCGATACCCGGCGCGATCATGTTTCCGATTAATCCGCCGTCGCTGGGGCAACCGTTCCGCTCGACGCCGATCGAGTATGTCGTGATGTCGCAAGTGCCCTATGTAGAGCTGCAGCGTGTCGTCGATCGCTTCTTAGACGAGGTGCGCAAATATCCGGGCATTCAGAATCTCCAAACCGATTTGCGCCTCAACACCCCCGAAGTGCGCGTGCGCATCAACCGCGACAAGCTTTCCGACATGGGCGTCCAGGTCGAGACGGTGGGACGCACGCTCGAGACGATGTTGGGCGGCCGGCAGGTTACGCGTTTCAAGAAGGATGGCGAGCAATACGACGTCATCGTGCAGGTCGCGCCGGTCGACCGCACGACGCCGGCGGACATCAGCGACTCGTACGTGCGCGCGCGCGACGGCTCGATGGCGCAGCTCTCCAATCTCGTCGACGTGAGGGAAGGCGTCGCGCCACAGTCGCTCAATCACTTCAACCGGCTGCGCGCCGTCAAGATCACGGGAACGCTGTTGCCCGGCTACACGGTCGGTGATGGGCTGAAGGCGATGGACGACGCCGCCAAAGTTGCGCTTCCGGTAACCGCGCAGACCGGGCTCGACGGCCAATCGCGCGAATTCAAGTTGTCCGGCGGCGAAATCTATTTCACGTTCGTGCTGGCGCTGGTATTCATCTATCTCGTGCTTTCCGCTCAATTCGAGAGCTTCGTGAATCCGTTCGTCATCATGCTGTCGGTGCCGCTGTCGATGACAGGCGCGCTTTTGACGCTGTGGTTCTTCGGCGGAACGCTCAACATCTACAGCCAAGTGGGGCTCGTGACGCTGGTCGGCCTGATTACCAAACATGGAATCCTTATCGTCGAGTTTTCCAATCAGTTGCGGGCGAAGGGCGAGGAAATGACGCAGGCAGTGATCGACGCGTCGACGATGCGTCTCCGTCCGATTTTGATGACGACCGGCGCGATGGTGCTTGGCGCGCTGCCGCTTGCCCGCGCGGTGGGCGCTGGTGCGGAATCGCGCACGCCGATTGGCCTCGTCATCGTCGGCGGGCTCGTGTTTGGAACAATGTTGACGCTCTTTGTCGTGCCCACCGCGTATACGCTGCTTGCCGGTCACCGGATCAAGGAATCGCTGGAAGGGCCGGTGGCCGCTGCGGGAAGTCGTGCGGATTGACGCCGACTTGTCATCCTGAGCGTATTTGTCATCCTGAGCGAAGCGAGGGATCTGCTTTTGCGGAA
>DASPYC010000333.1:0-2024 GCA_035636955.1 Casimicrobiaceae bacterium | reverse complement strand
CGCTTCCAGCGGCAAGTCGAAAAAACCGCCGCGCCGACCGGCTGCCGCATAAGTAGCGTTCATACCGAGCAGCGTTGTCGCCGCGCCGCAGGCGGAGACGAGGAATTCACGCCGCGGGATATTGAGATGCCGGGCGTTCGTTGTGGCGTGCTCGAACGCGAGCCGGCGCGCCTCGCGGTGCACGGGAGAAAGCGGAATCGGCGCGAACTCGCCGTTCGTCGCGGTATCGAGCTTGATCGGCAGCCGTGTGCCTTCAGGGTCGTTTCGATAACGCATATCGACTACCCCCACGCTTGCGGCCGCAGTGGCCAATGAGGCCGCGCTGCCCGCGTAAGGGGGGACATTCGCGCCTTGGGACGGCCCTGCGGCGCTCTATTGCAGCTTGATCTCACCGTCGAATTTCGCGTGGATCTTGAGACCGGCGACCTCCAGCGTCACGTGCGCAGGAAACGCCTCGGTGCCTTGAATCACGCCGTCGTTGACCGCTTGCACGACCGCGCGTTCGATTTCGCGCTGCGAATTGATGCCAACCATTTTCAGGAACTTGCGAATGCTGAGGTTGAACACTTCTTCGTTCATGTCTTGTTCCTTTCCCGGTAGGCGGCGCGAACGATAATTGTAGTCCCCCGTTATGCGGGTCGACTCGCCCGCGTCGGGTGCGACGCCCGACTACAACGCCGACGTGCTCCCCGACAGGTCGCGCCCTACTTCGTCTCAGCGCCGTCGCGGCATTCTTTCGGTAAATAATGCCGCGGGATATCGATGGGTATGCACGTCCAGTGGATCCGTTGGAGCCAATCGGTGGCCGGCGCCACCAGAATCGTCTTGCCCCATAGCTCCGGAATCGATGGTCCAAGGCCGACGCGCAGCCGTCCGGTGATCGGATTGACGGTAACGTCGTCGAAGAACTGCGTCCAGCGCCGGGCAACGTCGGCCGCGTCGGCCAGTGGCTGGGGCATCGTCGCGAAGTAAGACCATTGTTCCTCGACTTCGCGTTTAAGCGGGGATAGCGCTGCCAGGCTCGCCGCGATTTGCAAGCGAACGGCGTGCTCGGCGTAGGCGGTGAAAACCCGCGGCGCAATCGGCGATAGCGCGACGATCAGCGCACCAACGCCGAAGATCAACGCCGCAATCAACGACGTCGACCGATGCGACGCGAGCAGCGACGCAGCGTGCGCAGGATCGCCGGCAACGCGTTCGGCGCGCTGAACGAGGCGGCGAATGCGTCCATACAAGAGCGGCGTCGACAAGACCGCGGCGATAACACCGGGAATCAGCCACATCGCGACGGCCGCGCACAACAACCATGGGACGCTCCAATCGTCGAGATTTTGCGCGAACGACAGAAACGCGAGTGCGCCGGCAGCGGGCAGCAACGCGTAAAAGATGCCGGGCAGCCATAGCTTGCGATAGAACGCCCAGACGCTTTGCAAGAGCAATGCCGGCCAATGCCATCCCGGCGCGCCGTGACCGGCGCTCTCGTATCGCAAAAAACGCGGCGTATAGTAATCGGCCGCCGGACCCACAGCGAGACGAAACAGCACGGCGAGCGTAGGGCGCACGACGCGTTCGGGCCGATCGCCCGGTATCAGCGCCGGAAGCTCGACAGTGTCGTGGCGGAGCGACACCGAGCGCGATAACGGCACGGCGTCGATCGGTGGAGGGGCGGGAAACTCTTTGTTGCCGCAGACAACACAGGTTCTTGCGCCAAGACTTAATTCAGAACCGCAGCGACGGCAAGCCAACGAATCTTCTCCAGCGAAACAAAGTTCAACAGCCGCGCGCATTTTAACAAGCGCTGCGTGTGTATCCAACAACTATTTTTGGACAATTTTTCGATGCGTTTGGGCGAGACCGAACTCGAAGCAATCGCCGCGCGCACGCTCGCGGACTACAACCGCAGCGCCGACGCGTTTCGCGAGGGGACACAGGATCATGATGTCAGCCAGAACATTAAGGCGCTGCTGACGCACATTCGCGGCGCGCCGCCGTTCGCGCTCCTCGACTTCGGTTGTGGTCCGGGT
>DASPYC010000332.1:0-2350 GCA_035636955.1 Casimicrobiaceae bacterium | reverse complement strand
TTGTCGTGGCCTGACGTCGAAGCGTCGGCCGATTGGGAGAGCGAGGGAATAAATCTCGTCCTGCACGAGTTTGCGCACAAGATCGACATGCGCGACGGCGTGGCGAATGGTTGCCCGCCGCTACCCGCCGACATCTCGCCGTTGCGCTGGCAGCGAACGTTGCAGGAGGCATTCGACGATTTCGAGCGCCGCGTGGCGAGCAGCGAGGAGACGGCGATCGATCCCTACGCCGCCGAGGATCCGGCGGAGTTTTTCGCCGTGCTATCGGAGGTGTTCTTCGCGGATCCGAGGCTGCTGCATGGAGAATATCCTTCGGTGTATCAATTGCTGCGCATGTTCTACCGTCAGGATCCGATTTCGCGCGTCGAGCTTTTGCGTGAGCGGAGCCGTTAGGAAGCATTGATCTTTGGCGCGTGGGGCGTATCCTACGCGCCAGGCGGTTGCCGGCATTTTCATGATGGTGCTCGCGCCGTCTTACCCGTCAAGGAGGTTTAATGAAGATTGGAATAATTGCGCTTGCCGCCGTTTCGATTTTTGCGACCGGAAGCGCGTTCGCGTTTCATTGTCCCGGTGATATGGCAAAGATCGATGCAGCGCTCGCCGCGAATCCGAAGCTGACCGACGCACAGATGGCAGAAGTCAAGAAGCAACGCGCCGACGGAGAAGCGCTCCACAAAGCCGGCAAGCATCAAGAATCGGTGGACACGCTCGGCAAGGCGATGAAGACGCTGAACGTGCAATAGCGCTTCAACCAAACCGCACTCCATCTCGAGCCACGCCGCGTTGCGTGGCTTTTTTTATCTTGTTCGTTTCGAAGCGGGGTGAGCCGCTGCGCGAAGGGCTTCGGCGTGGCATACCCACGTCGTCAAAGCGGGTACCCGCAGGAAGACGTTTGCGGACATCCGAGCGCTTAAGACGCGCCCTTCCCGCTGCCTTCGTCTACAAGCTATGCGCCACTCGCGCGCCGAATCAGCGCAGCCGTGTCCGCGTCTTTTGGAAGCGTACCGAATGCGGCGCCGGAAAACGCAATGTCAGCGCGTAACCGTGACGCACAAAACGCATCGGCGACGAACGCTGGCGCATGACGAATGAGCAACGAGGCGGTAAATGCGACGGCGATCGCCTGCGCGAAGCGGCGAGCGCCGGCTTGATTATCAGCAGCGGTCGACAGTTCGCGCAGCAACGCCGCGTGTGCGTCGAGATCGCGATTGCCGCCGTGGGCTTGATCGAGCTCCCCGAACAGCGCATCGATCGTCGCGGGCTCGCGCCGCGCAGCGCGCATCACGTCGAGGCAGATTACATTTCCCGAGCCTTCCCAGATCGAATTGACCGGTGCTTCGCGATAGATGCGCGCCAGCGGCGCCTCTTCCACATAGCCGTTGCCGCCGAGCACTTCCATGGCCTCGAGCGCGACCATCGGTGCGCGTTTGCAGATCCAGTATTTTGCCGCCGGCGTCATGATCCGGGCGAGTGCGCGATCGTGCTCATTCGACGTCGCATCGAACGCGCGCGCCAAGCGCAGCGCCAGCGCCGTCGCGCCTTCGACTTCGAGTGCCATATCGGCGAGCACGGCCATCATCGGTGGCTGCTCGGACAGCGTCCGTCCGAACGCGATTCGATGCGCAGCATGATGCAGTGCATATGCGAGCGCACCGCGCATCATTCCCGCGCTGCCGATTACGCAATCGAGCCGCGTGTGCTGGACCATCTCGAGGATCGTTGCGATGCCTCGTCCGGGCTCGCCAAGAGACCACGCCACGGCATCGTGGAACTCCACCTCCGCCGACGCATTCGAACAGTTGCCGAGTTTGTCTTTGAGCCGATTGATCTGCACGGCATTGCGCGTTCCGTCGGGAAGAAAACGAGGCAGCAAAAAACAAGACACGCCTTCGGTGGCTTGCGCCAAGACAAGATGACCGTCGCACTGCGGTGCGGAGAAGAACCATTTGTGACCTCGCAACCGCCACGTTCCGTCGCTTTGCGGTTCGGCATGCGTGAGATTTGCGCGCACGTCCGACCCCCCTTGCCGCTCGGTCATTCCCATGCCGATCAATGCCGCTCGCTTTGAAGCGATCGGCAACGGTCTGGGATCGTAATCGCGCGCCAGCACGCGCGGTAGCCAGATATCGCCAAGTGCTGTGTTGGCCCCAGCGTGCTGCCGCAGAACAGGGACGCACGCGTAAGTCATCGTCAACGGACACTGCGTGCCGTTTTCCACTTGCGCGTGGAGAAAGTACATCGCCGCACGTGCCGCTTGTGAGCCCGGCGAAGGATCGATCCAGGGTGCGCAATGTTCGCCCGCCTCTGTCGCGAGACGCATCAACGTATGCCACGTAGGATGAAATTCGAC
>DASPYC010000331.1:0-7048 GCA_035636955.1 Casimicrobiaceae bacterium | reverse complement strand
CTTTCGCGCAACAGCCCCAACCCGGCGGACCAGAAGGCGAACGTCGACGCGTCGAAGATGCAGCCGAGGACGAAGGCGAAATTCGACGAGAAGGCGGCGCAGTCGCTTTCGGACAACAGTGCGACCGATCCGGCGCAGGCGAAGGCGAATGTTGCCGCGTCGAAGGCGGAAAGCGCGAAGCGCGTGAAGGTGCCGGACATCAAAAGCCTGACGAAGGAACAGCGCGCAGAGTTGTTGCGCCAACTGCAGAAAGAATCGACGCCGTAACTCGGCTTCATTCTTGCAAGGGGCAGGGGAATTCAACCCCTGCCTTTTTTATTTTTGAGATGAGCACGCATGCATGAGCAGGATCTTCCGCGTCCGGCCGTGACGGTCGCCACGATCGTCGAGCGCGACGGGCGTTTTCTGGTCGTCGAAGAGCAAACGCGAAGTGGTGTGCGGCTCAACCAGCCGGCCGGGCACCTCGAGGTTGGCGAGTCGCTTCCTGCGGCGGCGATTCGGGAAACGCTAGAAGAGACTGGGTGGCACGTCGTGCCGACGGCGCTCGTTGGTGTCTATCGTTGGCAAACGCCCGACAGTCAGTCAACGTTCGTTCGCTTCGCGTTCGCCGCCGACGCGCGGCGCCATGACCCAGCCCGGCCGCTCGACGACGGCATCGTGCGCGCGATGTGGCTTACATACGAGGACCTCGCCGCTCAAAGGCCGAGACATCGCAGTCCTCTCGTGCTTCGTTGCGTTGACGATTACCGCGCTGGCCGGCGCTGGCCGGTCGCCTTCGTGACGGAAGTGATCGCGTGACGCGGCGCAAGCGCGTGATCGTGGGAATGTCGGGGGGCGTCGATTCCTCGGTCGCAGCGTGGCTCTTGAAGCAGCAGGGCTTCGAAGTCGTCGGCGTGTTCATGAAGAATTGGGAAGACGACGACACCGACGAATATTGCACGTCGCGCGAGGATTTGGTCGACGCCGCGGCGGTCGCCGACGTCATCGGTATCGATCTGGAGGCGGTCAATTTCGCCGCCGAATACCGCGCCCGCGTGTTTACGCAGTTCCTGCGCGAATACGAAGCCGGCCGCACGCCGAATCCCGATGTCTTGTGCAACAGCGAAATCAAGTTTCGCGCGTTTCTCGATCATGCGCTGGCGCTCGGAGCGGATACGATTGCGACCGGGCACTATGCACGCGTGCGGGCTGCAGCCGACGGCAGTGCGCGTGTCGAGCTTCTGAAGGCGGTCGATAAGACCAAGGACCAAAGCTATTTTCTCCATCGGCTGACTCAAGCGCAGCTTGCGCCGGCGATGTTTCCGCTTGGCTCGATGAAAAAAAGTGACGTTCGCACGCTCGCACAGCGCGAACGCATCCCCACGTGGGCGAAAAAGGATTCAACCGGTATCTGCTTCATCGGCGAGCGTCCGTTTCGCGAATTTCTTGCGCGCTACCTGCCTCGGATACCGGGCTCGATCGTAACGCCCGAAGGGCGCAACGTCGGCGCGCATTCGGGCCTTCCCTATTACACGCTCGGACAGCGGCAAGGTTTGGGTGTCGGCGGCGTACGCGACGGGAACGGCGCCCCGTGGTTTGTTGCCGGCAAGGACGCCGGACACAACGCGTTGATCGCCGTCCAAGGGCACGACCATCCACTTTTGTACCGCAAGGAGGTCGATGTCATCGACATGCATTGGATCGCCGGCGCAGCGCCGATGCTTGCGACAAGCTTCGGGGCAAAAACGCGCTATCGGATGGCGGACGCGACATGCGACATCGGACCGTTACGCGACGGTCGTATTCGGGCGGTTTTCACGGCGCCTCAATGGGCACCGACGCCGGGACAATACCTCGTTCTCTACGACGGCGAGATTTGCCTGGGCGGGGGCATGATCGACTCGCGTGATGATGACGCCGGCACCATGGGTCATCGCGAGGGCAGTGCTTTGTTGTTCGAAGAACCCACTGTGTGCAACGACTGAGCCGCAGTTCCCTCGTTTCGCGGCTGGATGCTGGCGGAATAGGCCGCTAGAACGGAATATCGTCGTCAAAATCCTCGGTGTTCTTTTTTGCGCCACCGCCGCTTTTGCCAACCCCGGCTGCGCCGGCAGCCGGCTCGCGACGACTCGCGCCTGCGCCGCTCGTTGCGCCGGCAAGCTCGGCATCGCCGCCCGTGCCGCCACCTTCGCGACCCCCTAGCAGTTGCATACGATCGGCGACGATTTCGGTCGAATATTTTTCGACGCCATCCTTGTCGGTGTACTTGCGCGTTTGCAGTCGACCCTCAATATAGACAGAGCGGCCCTTCTTCAGGTATTCGCCCGCGATTTCGGCGAGCCGCGCAAACAGCACGACGCGATGCCATTCGGTGCGCTCCTGCTTTTCGCCGCTCTTGTCCTTCCACTGCTCGCTGGTTGCGATATTCAGTGTCGTGACGGCATCGCCGCCGGTGGTGTAGCGCGTCTCGGGATCGCGGCCGAGATTGCCGAGCAGGATCACCTTGTTGACTGATGCCATTGCGGCTCTCCCGTGGAATGGTTGGATAAGCGTGGATCGGTGGAATGCGAAGCGGGCAGAAGCATTTGCGGCTGTGCGAAGAACGTGAACGAGAGCATGAAACGCAATATACTATCAGGTTCGCCTCGCGCGCCTTCAGCCGAATGGCCTAAACCATGGCCTAAATCGTAGCCAGATTTGCGGCGAGAGTTCGAATGGCCGACGCGGGAAAACAGGCGGGGGACAAACTGAAAGTGAAAGAAAGCAAAGGGAAGAAACTGAGCGCATGGACTTGATCCGCATTCGCGGCGCACGCACGCACAATCTCAAGAATCTGAATCTCGATCTGCCGCGGCATCAGCTGATCGTGATCACCGGATTGTCGGGATCGGGCAAGAGCTCGCTTGCGTTCGACACGCTGTACGCCGAGGGACAGCGGCGTTACGTCGAATCGCTGTCCGCGTACGCGCGACAGTTTCTCCAGCTGATGGAAAAGCCCGATGTCGACCTGATCGAAGGTTTGTCGCCCGCGATATCGATCGAGCAAAAAGCGACGTCGCACAATCCGCGCTCGACGGTCGGCACGGTCACCGAAATTCACGATTACCTGCGACTCCTCTACGCGCGCGTCGGCGATCCGTACTGTCCCGATCATCCGGAGCAGAAGCTCGCCGCAATGACGATCTCGCAGATGGTCGACGCAACGCTGGCATTTCCCGAGGACACGAAGCTGATGATCCTCGCGCCGGTCGTCGTCAACCGCAAGGGCGAGCAGCTCGAGCTGATGGTGGAATTACGTGCGAAGGGGTTCGCCCGCGTCCGCGTCGACGGCAAAGTCTACGAAATCGACGCCGTGCCGAAGCTCGCCAAGAATTCGAAGCACACGGTCGAAGTCGTCGTCGATCGATTGAAGGTGCACGCCGACATCAAGCAGCGTCTGGCAGAGTCGTACGAAACGGCGCTACGTCACGGCGACGGACGCGCGATCGCTGTCGAAATGGACACCGCTCATGAGCACCTATTTTCGGCGAAGTTCGCGTGCCCGATCTGCAACTACTCGCTCTCCGAGCTCGAGCCACGGTTGTTCTCGTTCAACAATCCACTTGGTGCGTGCCCGCGTTGCGATGGCCTTGGGGCAATCACGTTTTTCGATCCGAAGCGCGTGGTTGCATTCCCGCAGCTGTCGCTCGCGTCGGGGACGATCAAAGGGTGGGACCGGCGCAATCAGTTTTATTTTCAGATGCTGCAAAGCCTCGCGAAGCACGTGGGGTTCGACGTCGATCGGCCTTTTGCCAAGCTGCCCGAGCGCGTCCAGAACGTGATCCTCTACGGTTCCGGCGACGAGAAGATTCCGTTCACCTATCTGTCCGAGCGAGGCCGGCCTTTCGTCAAGGAGCATGCGTTCGAAGGCATCATCCCGAACCTCGAGCGCCGCTATCGTGAGACCGATTCGGTGATGGTGCGCGAGGAGCTCGCCAAATATCTGAACAACAAGCCCTGTCCCGAGTGCGGTGGCACGCGATTGCGCCGCGAGGCACGTAACGTGAAAGTGGGCGAGGGCGCCGACGCCCGCGCGATTTTCGAAGTATCGGCGTGGCCGCTTAAGCAGACATCGGAATTCTTTGCGCGGTTGAAGCTCGACGGAAACAAGGCGGCGATTGCCGATCGGATCATCAAAGAGATCGTGTCGCGCCTCGCGTTCTTGAACAACGTCGGTCTCGACTATCTCGCGCTCGATCGATCGGCCGAAACGCTTTCCGGCGGCGAGTCGCAGCGGATCCGGCTTGCGTCGCAAATCGGCTCCGGCTTGACGGGTGTGATGTATGTGCTGGACGAGCCGTCGATCGGCTTGCACCAGCGAGACAACGATCGCCTGCTGGCAACGCTCAAGCATCTGCGCGATCTCGGCAACAGCGTGATCGTCGTCGAGCACGATCAGGATGCCATCTTGTCCGCCGATCACGTCGTCGACATGGGTCCGGGCGCCGGCGAGCACGGCGGGCAAGTGGTCGCACAGGGCACGCCCGAGGACATCCGGCGCGCGCCGCATTCGCTGACGGGCCAATATCTGGCCGGACGCCGGCAGATTCCGCTGCCTTCGCGTCGCCATCGTATCGACGCCGAGAAGGTGCTGACGTTGACCGGCGCGACGGGTAACAACTTGAAGGGCGTGACGCTCAAGCTGCCCGTTGGTCTGTTTGTGTGCGTGACCGGCGTGTCGGGTTCCGGCAAATCGACGCTGATCAACGACACCGTCTATCACGCGGTGGCGCGGCATCTGTACGACTCGGCCTCGGAGCCGGCGCCGTATGCGGAGATCGAAGGACTCGAGCACTTCGACAAGGTCATTAGCGTCGATCAAAGTCCGATCGGCCGTACGCCGCGTTCGAATCCGGCAACCTACACGGGACTATTCACGCCGATCCGCGAATTGTTCGCGCAAGTGAAGGAAGCGCGCGAGCGCGGTTATGGACCGGGTCGCTTCTCGTTCAACGTGAAGGGCGGTCGTTGCGAAGCGTGCCAGGGCGACGGGCTCATCAAGGTCGAGATGCATTTCCTGCCCGATATCTATGTGCCCTGCGATGTTTGCCACGGCCAGCGGTATAACCGCGAGACGCTCGAGATCCGCTACAAGGACAAGAATATTCACGATGTCTTGTCGATGACGGTAGAGCAGGCATACCAATTCTTCGAGCCGGTCCCCGCCGTTGCGCGGAAGCTCTCCACGCTGCTCGATGTTGGATTGGGTTACATTAAGCTCGGTCAATCTGCGACGACGCTCTCCGGCGGTGAGGCGCAGCGCGTCAAGCTCGCATTGGAGCTCTCGAAGCGCGACACGGGTCGCACGTTGTATATTCTCGACGAGCCCACGACAGGCCTGCATTTTCACGACATCGAAATGCTGCTGACCGTGTTGCATCGATTGCGCGACCACGGCAACACCGTCGTTGTCATAGAGCACAATCTCGACGTGATCAAGACCGCCGACTGGATCGTCGATCTCGGCCCCGAAGGCGGCGCGGGCGGTGGCGAGATCATCGCTGAAGGACCGCCCGAAGAGATCGCCAAGAAGGCCGGCAGCTACACGGCCGAGCACTTGAAGCCGGTTCTCGACAGCGAAACGCGCCGGCGCAATTCAGCTTTGAAGGCGGTGAGCGCTGGCGCTTCATCTCGCGGGCGGAAGGTGTCGGGCGATCTCGTCGGATGAACGCGCGATGACTGACGCCCAAAAAAAGGTCGTCATCCGCCGGCCGAATCCCGGCCGCTTCGCTGCTGAAGCCGATACGGTCAGCGCACTTTTCATCGAGGCGCGACGTGCGGCGTTGCCCAACCTGAAGGTGCTGCGCTCGGTCGACGAAACGCACGAATGGATGCGCGACGTCGTGTTTCCTCGTCGCTCGATCAGGATCGCCGAGCTCGGGGACGATATCGTCGGCTTCGCGGCCCGGGACGGCGCATGGCTCGAGCATCTGTACGTGAAGGTCGGGTTCACCGGACGCGGTATCGGCAGCGAATTGCTGAATGTCATGATCAACGAGGCCAAGCCGGTGACGCCGGTGCTTCGGCTCTACGCGTTTCAATGCAACGCGGGTGCGCGACGTTTCTACGAACGCCACGGCTTCGTCGCGGTCGCCTTCGGCGACGGCACCGGTAACGAGGAAGGCGAGCCCGATATTCGCTACGAGAGAAAGTTGCGCTAGCGCACCAAGGCAGTCCACGCTACCGCTCGCGGTGGAGTGCCTGTCAATGAATTTCTTGCGTGTTTTGTCGTTGCTGGGACTTGCCGTGCTGATCTCGCTCGGCGGTTGCGCTACGCGTCCAGTCAATCCGCCGATCGCCGAGTACGTTCCCGATCGCGGATATCAGTATTCGACACGCGTCAAGCACGCCAAGGATCCCCAAAACCTCGTCATCCTCGCGTTCTCCGGCGGCGGCACGCGCGCGGCGGCATTCTCGTACGGGGTCCTGGAAGCGCTGCGGCACACCGAGGTTGTCGGACCCAAGGCATCAAGTTTCGGCTGCTCGACGAAGTCGACATCATCACCGGCGTATCCGGCGGCAGCTTCACCGCGCTGGCCTACGGCTTGTATGGCGAAAAATTGTTCGATCAATACGAGAAGCGCTTCTTGAAACGCAATGTTCAAGGCGAGCTGATTTCGCGCTTCTTCAACCCGACCAAGTGGGGTGCGCTGAACTCGACGGGTTGGGGGCGATCCGAATTGGCGGCGCAGCTGTATGACGAAATTCTGTTCGAGGGCGCGACGTTTGCGGACCTTGATCGCGGCGGTGGTCCCATGATCACCGTCGTGGCCACCGACATTTCGACCGGCTCACGTCTCGCGTTCACTCAGGGCGTCTTCGACTCGCTCTGCTCGGACCTGGGCCCGTTCCCACTGTCGCGAGCGGCCGCCCGCGCAGCGCGGCGGTTGAGGGAATTCGAAGGCTATAGCGACAGCATACGTCGACCGTTCATCCATCTCGTCGATGGCGGTGTGTCCGACAATCTGGGGCTTCGCGGCGTGCTCGAAGTCATCGAAGCCTTTGAAGCGTTGCATTCGTTGGGTCAGCC
>DASPYC010000330.1:0-3417 GCA_035636955.1 Casimicrobiaceae bacterium | reverse complement strand
CCATTCTTGTTGTCCGGCTATGCCGACGACAGTCGCGAAAAGTGGTAGCGAGCGAGGGACTCGAACCCCCGACCAAAGGATTATGATTCCTCTGCTCTAACCAACTGAGCTAGCTCGCCGAAAGCCAAAAAATTATACGTGATCCGCGACTTGGACCAAGTTGCGGCGCTTTCGCGCGTCATTCCCCGTTCGCCCGAGACCCTACGCATTCTGCGGTACTCGATTCGCCTTGACTTGATCGTGGCGCGACTCTGGCAATCCTAAAACCAAGGTGCAACCTGTCGCGATTAGAGCGCTTATGTCGCGCGCTCGAATGCATCCGTCGCACGGCGATTGCGAGGTCGCATCCGATCTCTTAGGGTTGCGGGGGGCGAGACCAACGCGGAGAACGTCATGTCGCAGTGGCTGTGTGCGTCTGCGCGGTCACGCCGGCGATGTATTGACGTCGCTCGGGGTTACGGCGTAGCTCCTGCCTGAGCGTTTCCCGCTCAGCCTTTGTTCGCAGCGTATTTTTCCGCCAGCAGCCGTTCGATCAGATCGACGAGCTTCGGCGAATCCGGCGTGACATCGCTCGCGAAACTGGCGATCGGCATGCCATTGCGGTCGACGACGTATTTGTGGAAATTCCACTTCGGCGATGCGCCCGTCTTCGCCGAAAGCTCCATGTAGAGCGGATTGGCATCGAGCTTCGCAACCGAGGATTTCTCGAACATCGGAAACTCTACGCCGTAGGTTGTCCGGCAGAACTCCGCGATCTCCTTGTTGCTCCCAGGTTCCTGGCGGCCAAAATCATTGGACGGAAAACCGACGACGACAAGCCCGCGGTTCCGGTACTTCCGATACATCGCTTCGAGGCCCTCATACTGCTTTGTGTACGCGCAATGGCTCGCCGTATTGACGATCAATAGCACCTTGCCCTGGAACTGGCACAGCGACTGTTCTTCGCCGGTCTGCAGCTTCTTGAACGTGTAACGGAGCAACCGCGGGCAATCGGCGGATTCCGGCGTGGGCAGCGCCGCAATCGGCGACAGCCCCGCCGCAAGCAAATTCCGGGTGAGCAAATCGTCGAGATCGACGCGCGACAAAGATAGCGGCGAGGACAGCCTGTCTTCCGGCATGGGCGCGTTCGCCTCGGGATGTGCTTCACCCGCATCGCCGGCATCGTCCGCATCGGACAGCGAAGCGATTGGCGATAGCCCCGTTGCCGCCGCGGTTCGATCGAGCCAGGCAGTGCTATCGGCGTTGGCGAGTGGAGGACCAAGGTCCGACGGCGGCGGTGCGGCATCATTCGTCGATCGCGCGTAGTCGGACTTCTTGCACGACAGATTCGCGATTGGCCCAAGCGCGGCCACGACGCGTTCGTCGTCGAACGGAGCGGGAACGGGTAGATAACGGTCCGCTTCGGCCGCCGGCGTCAACGCGTCACCGGCGCCATCATCCTGGGCAACATCCGAGAACATGCCAAACGGTCCGAGCGCGTCACTCAGCAACTCGTCGGATGAAAAATGCCATCCGGCTGCCGCGCCAAGCGCAATCGCGCCGACCACCGCAGTCGTTACCGCGGCGCGCCGTCCCATCGTATGCGATCCCTTCCGAAACGTTCCGAAAGGATCGGACACGCCGACGATGCGCCGCAATGACCTACGGACGATGTTCATCGCTGTCCTAGACAAAATCTGCCTGCCGATTTACGATAAGCTCGAATTCTTTTCGCGTCAACAGTTCCTCGGCGCGAATATTCGTCCAAGACAATGAACAAGGCAGCCGAGCTGCACGATCTGGTGCTCAACATCAGCGCCGCCGAGCGCGAAACGGGGCTTTCCAAAGACGTGCTGCGCATGTGGGAGCGCCGTTATGCGTTCCCCAAGCCGAGTCGTGACGAGAACGGCGAACGCCAATATTCGATCGCCGACGTGGGCAAACTTCGCGCGATCAAGCGCCTGATGGATGTCGGAATGCGTCCCGGCAAAATCATCGCGCTCTCGCACGACGAGCTGAACGCAATGGCGCTTGCCCGTGCCGGCAAGGGCCGTGACATCGCTACACCGGCTCTCGAGAGCGATGTTCTGATGCTGCTGAAAACGCACGATGTCACCGGGTTGCAGCATGCGCTCGCGACGATGTTGATGCGCGAGGGACTGCAGAATTTCGTGCGCGACACGATCACCCCGCTGAACCGCGCTGTCGGGGACGCCTGGATGCGGGGCGAGCTCCAAGTGTTCGAAGAGCACTTGTATACCGAGCAATTGCAAGCGGCGCTGCGAGCGGCGATCAACACGTTTCCGCGGCAAGCCGGCATTCCGCGCGTGCTGCTGACCACGTTGCCGAGTGAGCAGCACGGCCTTGGTTTGCTGATGGTCGAGGCATTGCTCGTGCCGGAAGGCGTGCAATGCATATCGCTGGGTTCACAGACACCGCTCGATGACATTCGCCGCGCTGCGCTCGCGCACAAAGCGCACATCGTCGCGTTATCGTTTTCTGCGGCCTTCCCGCTGCGCCAGGCCACCGACGGCCTGTCGACGCTAAGGCGACAGTTACCGCCATCGATCCAGGTTTGGGCGGGTGGCGAAATGACCCGTCGCGTACGCAAGACGCTGCCCGGCGTCGTTCTGATACCGGATCTCGGCGCATCGGTAAACGCGCTCCGCAGTTGGCGCGCACACTGGACACCGCCTTCAGGCTGACCGTGATGTGGAGCGCTTGGACATTGACGTGTCTGATCGGTGGCGGCCTGGCGCTGTATGCCGCATGGGCTCTGCCGCTCGCCGCGCACGGCACGCCGCTGTGGCTGCTGTTAGCGGGAGCGCCGCTCATCTACTTCGGGCTGATTCTGGTCTTCATGGCGCTCTATTTTGCGGTCGCGTGGATTTATCGCGCAGAGCGGCCCCCACAAGCGCGGATCGGCATTGGGGCAACGTTGCGTCTTGTCGTGAACGAATACCGGGCACTGGTCGGCGCTGTGCCGCGGATGATCTTCTACAAGCTGTTGCTGCGCGATCCGCCTCCCGCTCCGGCCGACGCGCCGGTGCTGCTGTTGCACGGCGTGCTGTGCAATGCAGGGCAGTGGGCCCATTTCGCGCGCGCGCTCGCTGCGCGCAATGTGCAGCCCGTCTATACGATGTCGTACGGACCGCCGCTCGCGTCGATCGACGTCTTCGCCGATCAGGTGGCGCAAAAGATCGAGATCATTCTTGCCGAAACCGACGCCGTGGACGTAATCGTCGTCGCGCACAGCATGGGTGGCTTGGTCGCGCTCGCCTATTGCAGGAAATACGGGTCGGAAAAAATCCGCCGTCTCATTTCGCTCGCAACGCCGTACCACGGCAGCGCCCACGCGTGGTTCTTCCGCGGCGCGTGCATGACCGAGCTGCGATGCAAGAGCGAGTGGCTCGAAGAGCTCTACCGGGTGCCGTTCGA
>DASPYC010000329.1:0-5582 GCA_035636955.1 Casimicrobiaceae bacterium | reverse complement strand
CGATGCAACCGTCGCCGGCCTCGTGCGGCGACTCGTGTTCGCTCGCATCCCCGGCATCGCCGGGGCCCCTGCTCGCCGCTCGCACCGCAGACGTCCAGCAAGGCACGTTGTTGCTGCTCGATGGCGAATCGAAAGTCGCTGCGCCGCTTCTTTTCACCGATGTTCACATCGACGTCTCGGGCATGACGGCGCGTGCCCGCGTCACGCAGCGCTTCGTCAATCCGAGCCCGGACTGGCGCGAAGGCGTCTACGTTTTTCCGTTGCCGGAAAAAGCCGCGGTCGATCACTTGAGCATGCAGATCGGCGAACGCGTTATCGAAGGCCAGATCAAGGAGCGGCAGGAAGCAAAGCGCACGTACGACGCGGCAAAGTCGGAAGGAAAGAAGGCGACGCTCGTCGAGCAGGAGCGCCCTAATCTCTTCACGACGACCGTTGCGCACATCGGCCCGGCGGAAGAAATCGTCGTCGCCATCGAATATCAGCAAACGCTGCACTACGACGCAGGCAGCTTCGCATTGCGCTTTCCGCTGGCGATTACGCCGCGTTACATTCCCGGAGTGCCGCTCGCCGAGACCGACGCGCAAAGCACGACGGCGACGGGTTTCGCGTTGCCGACAGATGTCGTGCCCGATGCCGATCGGATCACGCCGCCCGTAGCGCACCGCGATGGGGGATCGATCAATCCCGTCACGATCACGATCGACCTGGCCGCCGGCTTTCCATTGGCGCGCCTGACGAGCCCGTCGCACGCGATCCACGTCGACGAGCGTCTTGCCAATCGCTATCAAGTGACGCTGTCCGACGGAATGGTCCCAGCGGCACGCGATTTCGAATTGTCATGGACGCCTGATGTCGGCGCCGCACCTGGCGCGACGTTGCTGACCGAGGAGCGCGACGGACGCAAATTTGCATTGTTGATGGTGTTGCCGCCAATCGTCGATGCAACGAGCGTTCGCGCGCCGCGCGAGATCACATACATCGTCGATACATCGGGCTCGATGGAGGGCGTGTCGATCAATCAAGCGAAGGAAGCGCTGTTGATGGCGCTCGACCGCCTGCGCGAAGGCGATCGCTTCAATGTAATCGAGTTCAACTCGACAACGCATTCGCTTTATCCGGCGCCGATGCCGGCCGACGCGGCGACGCTCACCAAGGCACGCGCGTTCGTGCGCAATCTGCATGCGCGCGGCGGCACCGAGATGTTGCCTGCGCTCACTGCGGCGCTATCAACGCCACGTGCAGGGAGCGAGATGCGGCAAGTCGTTTTCCTTACCGATGGCGCCGTGGGGAACGAGAATGAGCTTCTCCACCTGATCGAGCAGCGCCTTGACGACCGGCGGCTCTTTACGATCGGCATCGGTCCGGCGCCAAACACGTATTTCCTCAAGAAGGCCGCCGAAGCGGGTCGCGGCACGTTCACCTTCATAGGCGACGTGCGCGAAGTCAAAGAAAAAATGAGCACGCTGTTCCGCAAGATCGAGAACCCGGCGTTGACCGACATGACCGTCGTCTGGCCCACGAGTGCGGTCACGTTTCCGGACAAGCTGCCGGACTTGTACGCGGGCGAACCGGTCGTGCTGACGGCGGAGCTCTCGCGTGGTGTATCCGATGGGCTCGTGGTGCTTTCCGGTGTCCGCGACGGCAAGGCCTGGGCCGCCAAACTTCCACTCGACACAGGAACCAACGAGCCGGGCATCGCCGTTCTGTGGGCGCGCGACAAGATCGAAGCATTGATGGATGCGAAGCGCAACGGCGCACCGGCCGACGAAATCAAGCGCGACGTGATCGGCGTTGCGCTCGCGCACCACCTGGTGAGCTCGTACACGAGCCTCGTCGCCGTCGATGTAACGCCCACGGCACCCGCAGGCGTCGCGGAGCAAAGGAGCGCGCTGCCGACGAATCTGCCGGATGGTCTCGCGTACGGCGCGATATTCGGTGTCCCGCAGACCGCGACGCCGGCGCCGCTGTTGACCGTTGCCGGCGCGCTCACGCTCTTGCTCGCGCTTGGCTTGTATCTGACCCAGCACCGCGGCGCGCGAAAAACGCGTGAACCGCTGAACCACGTCGATAGAATCGCGAACGCCGCGCGACGCGTTTGCTAGGTCGTAGAAACGGCTCGCGGCGCATGAAC
This sequence comes from Casimicrobiaceae bacterium, assembly GCA_035636955.1. Classification (GTDB taxonomy): domain Bacteria; phylum Pseudomonadota; class Gammaproteobacteria; order Burkholderiales; family Casimicrobiaceae; genus VBCG01. The sequence continues at coordinate 3,451 of DASPYC010000329.1, read as the reverse complement.
CATCGACTCGCGTTATCCGGCGCCGTTGTCGCGTTGTTGGTTGTCGGCGGCGTCACCCTCGCAAGCGGTACGTATCTGTACGGCAAGGCGCACGTCGGCCAATGGTTGTTGCATCGCGCATGGGCGCGAACACAGGCAAGCGGAAAGCCTGAGAGACCATGGCCATGGGCCGACACGCAGCCAATTGCACGGTTGATGGCACCGCGACAGCGCGTCGATCTGCTCGTGCTCGCAGGTGCCAGCGGCCGCACGCTCGCGTGGGGACCGGGCCATCTCGATGGCTCGGCCGATGTCGGACTGCCGGGCAACGCCGTTTTGTCGGCGCACCGCGACACGCATTTCCGATTTCTCGCCCGCGCGGCAATCGGCGATCGTCTGCTCGTGGAACGCGCCGACGGTCACGAGACCGCCTACCGCATACGCGAGATCGCGATTGTCGACGTGCGTGCACTTGCCATGCCGCGCGACACCGAACGTCCCACGTTGACGCTCGTGACGTGCTACCCGTTCGACGCGCTCGTCCCCGGCGGACCGCTACGCTATGTCGTTACCGCGGAGGCCGACGCCTCTCCAGTTCACGGACCCGTACGGATCGTCCCCACAGGCGCGACCGACCTCATCGCCTCGACGCCATCGCGATCGGTCGTGCGCACGCGACTGTAATCACGCGAAGGAAGGTTGCTGCCGGTACGGTATTCCTTCGTCTCACTCGCTTCGGCTTCGTTACCGCTGGAAGTCGTTGCGCAGCCGCTTACGAGGAATAAACTGGAAACGGCGACGGAAACGATAAGCATGCGAACGATCATTTTTTTTCTCTCCACTATTGGGGATTTGAATCGATAGACGACGACGGCGCCCGATATTATCCGATCCGGGCACGCAGCGCGACGGCAGTGTGGTCTACATGTGGTCAGCACTCGATCAGCGAAACCGGCTGATCGTGCGCAACAATGCCGAGCCGGCCGCCCATGCGAATGTCGCCACGAGCATGGCCGCAAACGCGGCGACAAGCGCACCTGTTATGCCGGATAGATCCAGCGTGTGAACCAGGCCATAGCCGGCGAAGCCGCCCAGCCCGCCACAGACGATGATCGCGACGAGGTTGACTGCGACGAGGACGCCGCCGCGCAGCGTCATCGCCATCGCATTTCATAACGTCTTGCCGTGATGCTCATCGCCGCAGTATAAGGGTCGCTTTGTTTGGACGATCTTCGATGCGTTCTCCAATGCTGACGCCGACGGCCCGCGCCGCCGTCCAATCGCTGGCCGCTTCGCAAATACGCGAAGTTGCCAACGCCGGTATCGGCGATCCGGAGCTATTGCCTTTCTGGTTCGGCGAGCCCGATGAAATCACACCGGCGTTCATTCGCGACGAGGCGGCCGCGTCGCTCGCGCGCGGCGAAACGTTCTACACACACAACTTCGGCATTCCCGAGCTGCGTCAAGCCATTGCCGCCTACGTCACGCGTCTGCATCGACCCGTCGATCCCGAAACGATCGCGGTGACGGCGTCCGGAATGTCGGCGTTGATGCTGACGGTCGAAGCGCTGGTTGCGCCGGGCGACCGCGTCGTCGTGGTAACGCCGCTGTGGCCGAATCTTGTCGAGATTCCCAAGGTTCTGTCGGCGGAGGTGACCTGCGTGCCCCTCGAGTTCACCGTGAGCGGATGGACGCTTGATCTCGATCGCCTGCTCGCCGCGCTGACGCCGGACACGCGCGCGCTGATGATCAATTCGCCGAACAATCCAACGGGCTGGACGCTCACGCCGGCCGAGCAGCAGACGATTCTCGCGCATTGCCGGAAATACGGTATCTGGATCATCGCGGACGACGTTTACGAACGTCTTTATTACGGCAACGCGCCGTGCGCGCCGTCGTTTCTCGAGCAGACGAACGCGGAGGACCGGCTGGTGTCGACGAACAGTTTTTCGAAGGCGTGGTCGATGACCGGCTGGCGCCTCGGCTGGATCGTCGCGCCGCCGCTATTGATGAGCGACCTTGGCAAGTTAATCGAGTACAACACGTCATGCTCGCCGGTGTTCATCCAGCGCGCCGGCGTCGTCGCGATCGAGCGCGGCGAAGCGACGGTCGCGCGAACATTGGCGCGCTTTCGCAGCGCTCGCGATTTCCTCGTAGGCGCGCTTGCCGAATTGCCGGGTGTCGAAATAGCGGCGCCGGCAGGTGCGATGTATGCCTTTTTCCGTTTGCGCGCTCTCTCGGACAGCCTGACGTTTTGCAAACAACTCGTGCGCGAGGCAAAGCTCGGACTCGCGCCGGGCAGCGCGTTTGGCCCCGAAGGCGAAGGGTTCGTGCGCTGGTGCTTCGCTTCGGAAACAGCGCGACTTGCGGAAGGCGTGGCGCGTTTCTCTCGGTTCGTGACCGCACACCATTCGTGAATGTTGCGCGAACGCTGTTGATAGTCGGCGCGCTGGGATGCGCCGTGCCGGCGCACGCCGCCGACATGACCAAGACGCTGCGCGTTGCGTTCGCCACTGCCGAGAACGGCTTCGATCCGCAGGCAATCTACGACACGTACTCGGACGCCGTGTGCAGCGCGATCTTCGATCCGCTGTACACCCATGACTATTTCGCGCGGCCGGTGCAAATGGTTCCGAACACCGCCGAAAGCTTGCCGCAGATCACCGACGGCGGCCGCACCTATACGATCAAGGTCAAACGCGGCATCCATTTCGCCGCCGATCCTGTGTTCAAAGGAAAGAAGCGCGAGCTGACGGCCGAGGACTACGTCTACAGCATCAAACGCATTTTCGATCCGAAGGTGCGCTCGTACGATCTCTATCTTTTCGAGAACACGCTCGTGGGGCTCGACGCTCCGCTCGCCCGCGCGCGTAAGTCGGGCATGTTCGATTACGACGAGAAAATCGAAGGTTTGCAGGCGCTCGACCGTTATACCTTGCGAATCCGGTTTCGCCGTCCCGAATACGCGTTCCAATGGTGGCTCGCTACGCGCAACCTCGCAGCGGTCGCGCGGGAAGTCGTCGAAGCGTACGGCGATTCTTCGCATCGCGTGATGGAACATCCGGTGGGCACCGGGCCGTATCGCTTGAAATCATGGTTGCGCGGGCAGAAGATCGTCCTCGAAGCGAACCCGGATTTTCGCGACTTCCGGTATCCGCAACCGCCAACCGGCGACTCCGCCGACGCGACGATCGCCAAGGACCTCGTCGGCCGGCCGTTACCGCTCGTAGGGAGCATCGAGATCAGCATCATCGAAGAAGGGCAGCCGCGCCTGCTGACGTTCGAGAGCGGCAAGCTCGACTATCTTGCGCTGGCGAATCCGCATTCGCTTGCCGAAAACGTTCTCGACAGCGGCCGTCTGAAGCCCGCATTCGCGCGCAAAGGCATTGTTCTGCATCGTGGTGTCGAACCGGCGCTGGATTTTGTTTTCTTCAACATCGAGAATCCCGTCGTGGGCGGGTATACGCCGGCC
>DASPYC010000328.1:0-1679 GCA_035636955.1 Casimicrobiaceae bacterium | reverse complement strand
CTCAGATGAACCCGGCACCGATGCCCGCGATAGCGGCGTTCTATGCCGGCTTGACTGGCCTTTTGCTTATCGTGCTTGCCCTGCGGGTCTCCGCCCGGCGCATGCGGCTTAAGGTGAGCTTAGGCGATGGCGGGGATGATTCGCTTCGTCGTGCGATTCGCGTGCACGCCAACGCGGTCGAATGGGCATTGCCGATACTGCTGCTTCTCGTGCTCGCCGAGCTGAACCGGGCACCGCCATTGCTGCTTCACATTTGCGGCATTGCGCTTCTGATCGGACGCATCACACACGCACTGGCCGTTTCGCGCACGACCAAGTCATCAGGTCGCTTCGTGGGCATCGGGTTGAACTCCGCGGCGCTGATCGTGGTCGCGGTGTGGGATATCTTGGCGTTCGTGCGATTGGTGTTCGTGTGACTTGCGGCGTCTCAACCAAAAAGATTGAGCACTGCATCCAGGCCGCAATAATCGATCGCATGCATGGCTTGTCCACGGACCTTCGGTTTCGCGTGGTAAGCGATCGATACGTCAGCTTCGGCGAGCATCGGCAAATCGTTGGCGCCGTCGCCGATTGCGACAGTGACCCCATCAACGCCGCGGTGCTTGGCCGCGATTTGCTTGAAAGTGCGTGCTTTGGACTGGGCATCGACGATGTCGCCGGCGATGCGGCCGGTCAGCCTGCCGTCGACGATTTCGAGATCATTGCCGAGCGCGTAGTCGATGCCGACTAGCACCTTCAATCGTTGGGTGAAGAACGTAAAGCCGCCGGAGACCAGCAACGTCTTGGCGCCGATGGCCTTGAAGCTACGGAGCATCGTCTGTGCGCCAGGCGATAGCCGAACACGGTCGGCGTAGACGCGCTCCAAGGCCGCCACCGGCAGGCCCGCGAGCAGCTCAACGCGTCGCAACAGGCTTTCACGGAAATCGATTTCGCCACGCATTGCACATTCGGTGATGGCGGCGATACGTGGCTTGATGCCTTGCATATCGGCGATCTCGTCGATGCACTCTACGGTGATCAGCGTCGAATCCATATCGAGTGCCACAAGTCGGACCCGATCCCGTTTCCGCGTTTGCGGCACGAGGGCGCAATCGTACTTCGTTGCCTCGCAGGCCTCCTCCACGCCGTCGTACTGTTGAACGTTGTGTAGTCGATATGCTTCGGTTGCGGCATTGGCGAGCGGCTCAACGTCCTCTGCTTCGGTTAATGCAGCAAGAACCGCGAGATCTTCGCGGACGATCAGCGGCGCCTGGATGACGAGATCGATAATGGATCCCGCAGCGGCATCGCGCGGTGTCTTGATCACGCGAGACTCAAGCAACCGTCACGCCGCGCGCGGCGTGACGCGCGAAGCGCATTTCTTCGCCCGCTCGCGCGCTTGACCGATATCGCGGCCGGTCGCGAGCGCGATGCCCATCCGTCGCCTCCGGTAAGCGTCCGGCTTCCCGAAGAGGCGCAGGTCGCTGTTCGGAACAGAGAGCGCATCCGCAACATTTTCGAAGCGGATTCCCCGCGCTTCGATCTGGCCGTAAATGACGGCCGATGCTCCGACGGCGGTGAGCCGCGTGTCGACTGGGAGGTCGAGTATCGCGCGTGCGTGCAATTCGAACTGGTCTTGCGGCTGCGTGCACATCGTCACCATGCCGGTGTCGTGGGGTCGCGGACTCACTTCCGAAAAC
>DASPYC010000327.1:0-4057 GCA_035636955.1 Casimicrobiaceae bacterium | reverse complement strand
GGGATTGATCTTGCGCGAATAGAGACGGTATCCGCCGGCTGAGAGTTTCCTGATCATCGTTCGACCTCCTGCAGTTCGAGCCGGCGACGCGGCTGCATCGCGCGCGCCGACGCCGTATTACTCGATGTCGATTCACGAGCGGGCCCCAGCAGCGCTTCCAGCAGCACGATCAGCGCGCCGAGATTGAGGAGTGCGCTTGCGACGTGGGCAAATTCCCACCGTTGCCGGAGCATTTCCCAATCGGCCGGCAACGTTGCCCAATTGTCGGTGGCCCGATTGGCCGGAAAATTGAATGTCCAGAACAGAATCTGCGTTCCCAATATGCACAGGAGCGCAATAATGGTCGGCACGAAAGCGCGCCGGTCGTGTCGAACTGCGTAGGCGAGCCACGCGATCGAAACCACCGCAGCGACTACGATGATTCCCGCGAACTGCCAGCCGCGGTACAGCTGCTGAACAGTAAGGTAATCGGCAGCCGAGAGCCCGATCTTGTGAGAAAGCTCGAACAGGTGCGCTCCCGAGAAGACCAGTGCGAGCGCCGCAAAGAGCACGCTCAGAATGCGCAGCCAACCGACTTGCATGACGTCACCTCACTGTAACCGCCCTACAGGGGATGACAATCCACTGCGCAAAAAGATTCGCCGGCAAGTCCGGCGGGGTGTGCAATAGAACTTTCGACCTAGCGCCTTGATCGGAAAAGCGAATCCGTCTATAATCTCGGGTTCCCTTGCCTCACCCAGCGCAGATGGGGAGGCCGAGATTGGCCAAGTCTTCGGATGTCCCGAAGAGTTCCAGGAAAAAACGGCCCATACGACCGAGAGGAGTGTTCTGCTTATGCGTCATTACGAAATCGTTTTTATCGTCCATCCCGATCAAAGCGAGCAGGTTCCCGGGATGATCGATCGGTACCGCACGATGGTGACCGGCCAGGGCGGCCGGATCCACCGCCTCGAAGATTGGGGACGGCGCCAGCTGACCTATCCGATCCAGAAGCTCCACAAGGCTCACTACGTGTTGATGAATATCGAATGCGGCGGTGATACGCTGACCGAGCTCGAGCACGCGTTCAAGTTCAACGACGCGGTCCTGCGCCATCTGATCGTCGCGAAGACCGAGGCTGTGACGACGCCGTCGCCGATGATGAAGGAAGAGAAATCGCGGTCGCTGACGGGTAGGGACAGCGAGCGGGGTGAACGCAGCGAGCGACCGGCGACCGAGCCAACGCCCGCTCCGGCCGAGGTGCCGGTGACCGCCGGCTTGGCTTGACCGCTCTGACCCAAATCGCCGTTGACGAAAATCGTCTCACGCTGACCGCGACGCTCGCGCATCGTGCCGATCTCCGCTACACGCCCGTTGGCATTGCTGCGCTCGATTGCACGTTGTTGCATCGGTCGCTGCAGCACGAGGCAGGCGGTGAACGCAAGGTCGAATGCGAGCTTTTCGCGATGGCGTTCGGCGACGTGGCGCGAAGCTTGAGCGCCGTGACCGTGGGAAGCGCGATTCGCTGCGAGGGTTTTCTCGCGCGCCGCTACCGCACCGGCAACGCCGTCGCATTGCATATCACACGATTCATGAACGAGGAAAACTGACATGCCACGTCCCATTGGAAGAGGCAAGGGAAAAGGAAAAGACGGCAAGAAACGCGAGCGCGGCAATAATCTGTTCAAGCGCCGCAAGTTTTGCCGCTTTACCGCCGAGAAGGTGAAGGAGATCGACTACAAGGACATCGACGTCCTGAAGGATTTCATCCAAGAGAACGGCAAGATCATGCCGGCGCGGATTACCGGCACGAAGGCGCACTACCAACGCCAGCTGTCGACGGCGATCAAGCGCGCACGTTATCTCGCGCTTCTGCCGTACACCGATCTGCACTGACGGAGCGCCAAGATGCAAATCATCCTGCTGGAAAAGATTGCGAACGTCGGCGATCTGGGCGATGTCGTCAAAGTGCGCCAGGGCTATGCGCGCAATTACCTGATTCCGCAAGGCAAGGCCAAGCGCGCTACACCCGAGAATTTGAAGGCGATCGAGGATAAGCGCTCGGAGCTCGAACAAGCCGCTACGGAGCGGCTTGCGGCGGCACGCGCATTGGCAGAGCGCCTCGAGGGCATGGCGATCCAGGTGACACAGAAGGCCGGTGTCGACGGCCGCTTGTTCGGATCGGTGACGAACATCGACATCGTCGACGCTCTCAAGTCACAGGGCGTGGAGATCGAACGGTCGATGATCCGGATGTCGGCGGGTCCGCTCAAACAGGTCGGCAATTATCCTTTGACCGTTGCGTTACATACCGACGTCGTTGCACATATCAACGTATCGGTGCGCGGCGAGTCCGCGGTCAGCTGACGCGTTTCGCGTTCGCTCGAAAAAACCCCGCGATGTCTGCGGGGTTTTTGTTTGGGCGAACGTTCGACGAACGGTCTATTGGCGGCGCTAAGTCGTTCCAACCAATCTGTCGGCGGACTGTTAGAATCGCGCCTCGTCCGATTGCGACGCGACACATAGATCGCGCAGCGATTCCGCCCGTGCCCACTCCGATGGACGAAGGCCACGCCACTGATCGATGCCCGACGATCCACAAATCGATGCGCTCAAGCTGCCTCCACATTCGATGGAGGCGGAGCAATCGGTGCTGGGCGGTCTGCTGCTCGACAATGATGCTGCCGATCGCGTCGGCGATGTTGCGGCGGCGGACGATTTCTACAGCGACGCCCATCGCGTCATTTATCGTCATGTGATGCAGCTGATCGCCAACGGTAAACCGGCGGATGTCGTCACGCTCGCCGAATCGTTGTCGTCGGTGCAAAAGCTCGATTACGTCGGCGGCCTCGCGTACCTCGGCGCGCTGGTACAGAACGTCCCGACCGCGGCCAACATTCGCCATTACGCGCAGATCGTGCGCGATCGGTCGATCCTGCGCCAGCTCGCGGCGACCGCCGGTGAGATCGCCGACACCGCGTACAACCCGCTCGGCCGCAGCGCAAAGATGGTGCTCGACGAAGCCGAAGCGAAGGTATTGCACATTGCGGAGCAGGGCGCGCGTGGCGCGCAGAACTTCCATGAGATCGGCAAGCTGCTTGCAAGCGTCGTCGATCGGATCGAAACGCTGTACAACCGCGACAATCCATCGGATGTGACTGGCGTTCCAACCGGGTTTGTCGATCTCGATCGGATGACGTCGGGATTTCAGCCCGGCGATCTCATCATCGTCGCCGGTCGACCATCGATGGGTAAAACCTCGCTTGCACTCAACATCGGTGAGAACGTCGCGCTCGACACCGGGATGCCGGTCGCCGTGTTCTCGATGGAGATGGGTGCGGCGCAGCTCGCGCTGCGGATGATCGGCTCCGTCGGCCGTCTCGATCAGCACAAACTGCGTACGGGAAGACTGGTCGCCGAGGATTGGGACAAGCTCTCCGCCGCGCTGGGGCGCTTGAACGAAGCGCCGATCCTCATCGACGAAACGCCGGCGCTGAACGCGATCGAAGTCCGCTCGCGCGCGCGCCGATTGATGCGGCAATACGGCAAGCTCGGGCTGGTGATCGTCGATTACCTGCAGTTGATGCAAGCATCTACGCAGGGTGAAAATCGCGCGACGGAGCTTTCCGAAATTTCGCGGGCGATGAAGTCGCTGGCCAAGGAACTGCAGGTTCCCGTCGTTGCGCTGTCGCAGCTCAACCGCTCGCTGGAGCAACGCCCGGACAAGCGGCCGGTGATGTCCGATCTACGCGAATCGGGTGCGCTGGAGCAGGACGCCGACGTCATCCTGTTCATCTATCGCGACGAAGTCTACAAACCCGATTCGCCGGACAAGGGAACCGCGGAAATCCTGATCAGCAAGCAGCGCAATGGTCCGACGGGAAAAGTGACGCTCACGTTCCGCGGCGAATACACGCGCTTTGAAAACTTCGCCGCGGGCAGCCACTGATTATAATACTGCCCGCACTTGGCCATGGAACCACTCTGGAAAACCCATCTCGCGGCTGACACCGCCTACGATACGCAGTATCACCACAATCCGCGCGACGAGATTGTGAGCTTCCTCAACGATCCGCCC
>DASPYC010000326.1:0-4307 GCA_035636955.1 Casimicrobiaceae bacterium | reverse complement strand
CCAAAGCAAATTCCCGGCACAGCAAGCGAAACGAGCACCGCTGCGCACGCCGCGATCGATTTGCGGATAATTGAATAAAAACAATTGATCTGGATCATCGTAGTCTCTCCTAACACGCTCATGTCGACACGGTCATTTCCGTTCCGGCGAAGCGAATCCGGGCGTAACTCAAGTCCGAACGCGATCCCAGATAGCGGATCAACTCGCGCAACGGCGACGTCTTGAACTCGTAGCGCGGCGCCGATCTTTTCAGCGGTTGCAACAGCTCGTTGGCGTAAAACGCCGCCAGCAGCACCTCTTCATCACTGACGGAATCTCCGAGCTCAGCGCGCAATCGCGGAATCCATGGCTCGATGCGTTCCGCGGGTCGTCCATCCGTCATGTCCTGCGGCGTGATGTTCGCGCGCTCGAGAAACGCATCGGCGGGCCGGGCAGCAAGCGTTCCGTAATGGCCCATCGCGTATTTGCGCACCTCGTCGGGGACCGTCTTGTAACGCTCTCCTTGCACCACGTTTAGGACGGCTTGCGTAACGATGTACTGCGCAAAGGGACTCACGACGATCGGATAACCGAGATCGTGTCGCACTTGAGCCGCCTCCTCGAGTATCTCCGGCAGGCGATGCTCGAGCTTCATCGTTTCGAGCTGATAGCGCAGATTGGAGATCATGCCGCCGGGAATTTGGTGTTCATAGAGCGCGGGGTCGTATTTCGCGACTTTGCCGCGCGGCTTCCCTTCACGCTCGCATAGAAAATCGAAATAGCCCGAAACTTCGTGGAGCGCATCGCGATCGATGCCGGTGCGATAGCCCAAGCCGCAGGCGATCGCCTCGATCTGCTCGGTCGCTGGCAGCGATGCACCATTGGCCAACGGTGCTACAGCCGTGTGCCCGAATCTGAATCCGCTTTCGATTGCGATCCGGTAAACGTCGGGGGAAAGGCCGGATTGGCAGTGCGAGTGCAGCTGCAGCGGAATCCGACCTGCGGCCTTCACCAGAGCCGGAAACAGCGTGCGAGCGCGCTCCGGCGTGAGCAAGCCGGTCGGATCCTTGACCGAAATGAAGTCGGCCTTGAGCTTGACGAGCTCCTTCGCACGCGTGACGTAGTACTCATCGGTATGCACGGGGCTCAGCGTGTAGGTCATCATTGTGTTGACCTTCATCCCGGCGTCGTGGCCCGACTTGACCGACGATTCGATGTTGCGGTTGTCGTTCAGCGCGTCGTACACGGTCAGCACGGACAAGCCGCGCTTCGCCAGCACCTGCGAGTTGAGCGCGACGATGTCATCGGGGAACAGCTCGAACGTGTACAAGCTCTGTCCACGCGTCAAGCCGTCGCACGGAGTCGTCAACCGGCTGCATAACAAACCGACGCGCTCCCACGGATCCTCCTGCAGATAACGCACGCACACGTCGAACACCGCGCCCCCCAGAATGTTGACGTAGGCATAGCCGACACGATCGATCCACTCGAGGATGGGCGTCATCATCGCGGTGGTCATCCGCGTCGACCACAGGCATTGGTGGGCATCGCGTAGCGTGACATCGATGAAGCCGAAGCGATCGGCCTCCGATTTGCGGGCACCTCGCGTTTTCACCTCGGGCTGCTTCATCGGCTTTCCATCAAGATGTCTTCGACAAACTTGGTATGAACGTTACCGTCGCGGAAGCGGTCTTGTTGGAGCAACTTCTGATGAAATGGAATCGTCGTCTTGATTCCTTCGACTTGCATTTCGGACAGCGCGCTGCGCATTCGCGCAATCGCTTCGTCGCGGTCATGTCCCCACGCGATCAATTTGGCGACAAGCGAATCGTAGTAAGGCGGCATCCGATAGCCGCCATAAATGTGCGAGTCGACGCGGATTCCCGGACCTCCCGGCGCATGAAACCGCGTGATTTCGCCCGGGCACGGAGCAAATTCATTGTCGGGATCTTCGGCGTTGATACGGCATTCGATCGCGTGTCCGTGCAAGCGGATGTCCGACTGGCGCAAGCCCAGCGGAAGCCCTTCGGCGATCCTGATCTGCTGCTTGACGATGTCCACTCCCGTCACCGTTTCGGTGACCGGATGCTCGACCTGAATGCGGGTATTCATCTCCATGAAATAAAATTGGCCGTTACGGCCATCGACAATGCACTCGACCGTCCCGGCGCTTTTGTATCCAACGTGCTGGCAAAGATGAACGGCGGCCGCGCCGATCTCGGCCCGCAACGTTTCGTCGACCGCCGGCGAAGGACTTTCTTCCAACAGCTTCTGGTTTCGCCGCTGGATCGAGCAGTCGCGTTCCCCCAGGTGCAGAATCGTCTCGCCATCCGACAGAATCTGGACTTCGACATGGCGAATGTCAGTGAGGTATTTCTCGACGTAAATCGCGCCGTCGCCAAACGCCGCTTGGGCTTCGCGGGCCGCCTGCGCATACTGGTCGGCGACTTCGCTTTCATTCCAAACGACCCGTATGCCGCGGCCACCGCCACCGGCGCTCGCTTTCAGCATCGCGGGATAACCGACCCGTTTTGCAACGGCCATCGCTTCGGCAACATTGCTCACCGATCCATTCGATCCCGGCACGGTCGGCACGCCGGCTTCTGCGGCGATCCGCCTCGCCATCGACTTGTCGGCCATCAGCGCCATCACGTCTGATGGTGGGCCGATGAAGGCGACGCCTTCCTTCTCGCACATCGCCGCGAAGCGTGCGTTCTCCGACAAAAACCCATATCCGGGATGGATCGCGTTGGCGCCGTGGATCCGTGCCGCCGAGACAATGAATTCGCCGTTCAGATAACTTCGGCTCGCGGGCGGCGGACCGATACAGATCGCTCGATCCGCCAAGCGCACCGCCAGCGATTCGCGATCTGCCTCCGAAAAGACCTGCACGGTCTCCAGTCCAAGCTCGCGACAAGCGCGGATGATGCGGACCGCGATCTCGCCGCGATTGGCCACGAGAACCCGACGAAACGCTGTGGACATCTTCGCTTTCACCCGCAGGTTGATCACCGCGCTTGCATCGATGTGCGCGTTTTGGGAAATCGCGCATAACGTCATTCAACGTGGATCGATGACCATCAATAGTTGGCCGTATTCCACCGGGTCGCCATCCGCGGCCAGAATCTGCGTCACGACTCCATGGGCGCCCGCGGGAATCGAATTCATGAGCTTCATTACCTCGATGATGCATACGGTCGTCTTCGCGTCGACTTGTTGCCCAATATCGACGAAGGGTCGCGCGCCCGGCTCTGGAGCACGATAGAACGTACCTACCATCGGCGACTTGATCAGTACGGCATTTGCGGGATAGGCGGGCGGCGCAGATCGATGCCGAGTTTCGGCCGGTCTCACATCGGGCGCCAATTCGGTGACGACTTCTCCGCCGCCGACGTGGCCGGGGCGCTGGTGCAGCAAACTGATCGATCCCGAGGATTCCGCAGTGGACGCTGGCGGCGGCCCAGCCGCTTGACCGGCCGCGCCGCTCGGAGGTTGCGCAGAAACATCGGACCCATCGACGGGCGCGCGTTTGAGATCCACCTCGACATCGCCCACTTTGAGGTGAAACTCGCTCCATTGCGTGGATGCCTTGACCAGTTCGACGATCTGCAGCAGATCCTGGTACGTCATCTTCTCGTGACTCATCGAAAATGCGCCCCACCGTCATCTGCGACGTCGGTTGCCGATCGCGGCGACCCGCACCGAAACACCCCCTAGCGCTTCGCCGCCGTCGACCGATACTTCTCGAGGTGGCGCACCGGCAACGACAACGCGTCGCGGCGGAAAGGATCGCCCAACTCGCGCGTGACCATCATTTCGAGTACCGTTGTCTTACCTTCGCCCTGCGCCTTCGCTGCATCGCGCAGTGCAGGACCGACATCCGACACCTTATCGATCGTGACGCCCTCCGCACCCATCGCGCGCGCCACTGCGGCCCACGATGGCTGCCGGTCGAGGTTGACGCCGACGAAGCGCTTCTCGTAGAAGTCAACGTGATTCTTTTTCTCGGCGCCCCATTGTCCGTTGTTGAATACCACTGCGGCGACCGCGATGTTCTCGCGTACGCACGTCTGGAGCTCGCCGAAGCTCATGCCCCACGCACCATCGCCGACATAAGCGATGGCGGGACGATCGGGTGCCGCCACCTTGGCGCCGACAATCGTCGGGAATGCATAGCCGCAATTGCCGAAGCTCATTGCCGCCAGCATCGACCGCGGACGCGCGAATCGCAGATAAGAATTCGACACGGAGCAGAGGTTGCCGATATCCGTTGACACCATCGCGCCATCGGGCATTGCGCGTTCGAGCTCGCGCAGCATCTGCCGTGG
>DASPYC010000325.1:0-2431 GCA_035636955.1 Casimicrobiaceae bacterium | reverse complement strand
CGCGCACCCATTTCGCCGAGCGCTTCAGCCATTTGCAGGCCAAGACCGCGCGAACCGCCGGTGATGAAGGCGCACGCGTCGGATGCAAAAAGCGCCGTGACGCCCTTCAAATCCTCAGGGCCGCCGACGCGTTTCATCGGCGCGCGATCCGCTACCGCGTCGCCCATCATTTCCATGACGCCTTTGGTCATTTTGGTCGGAAAGAATCCTGGCGCGATCGCATTGACGTTGATGTTGTATTGCGCCCATTCGACGGCAAGCGAGCGGGTAAAGTTGATCACGCCCGCCTTGCTCGTATTGTAGGCAAGCGTCGGAGGACGCCCGGACTCGCCGCCACCGACGAGGCCGAGGATCGATGCGATGTTGATGATCTTGCCGGAGCGCCGCGGGACCATCGAGCGCCGGCCGACTTCCTGGCACACGACGAACATCGACGTCAGATTCAGATTAATGACCTTCTGCCACGCTTCGAGCGGGTGCTCGAGCGTCGCGGCGCCCCACGTCGCGCCGGCATTGTTCACCAAAACGTCGATGGGGCCCAGCGCAGCGATGGCTTGCTCGACCATCGGCGCGATGGCCGCGCTGTTCGACATGTCGCACACCAAAGGCAATGCGTCGATGCCGAGCGAACGCAAATGGGCCGCCGCCGCGTCCAGTTCGTCGCGCTTGCGTGCAACCAGAGTAATGCGCGCACCCATTTCGCCGAGCGCTTCAGCCATTTGCAGGCCAAGACCGCGCGAACCGCCGGTGATGAGCGCTGTCCTTCCAGTAATGTCGAGCAATTGGCGGAGGCTCATAATCGGCTCTAGGTCGTTGAAGCGCGGACGCGCAGGCGTCGCATCGTGCGGACGGTCGTGATAAAAGACGGTCTGGCTCGGCCGACCGGCGTGCGGCCTTCGATACTACCAACTTGGCGTGAATCCGTACGCAAATGGATCTCAACTACTCCGCCGAAGAGCGTGCCTTCCGCGATGAGGTGAGTGATTGGCTGCGTGACTATCTGCCCGCCGATCTGCGGCGGAAGGTCCTCGACTATCAACATTTGACGCGCGACGATCTGCAACGCTGGCACGCGATCCTCGCGCAAAAGGGCTGGATCGCGCCTTCATGGCCGCAGGAATGGGGCGGCACCGCCTGGAGCGTTGTTCAGCGCTACATTTTCGAAGAAGCGTGCGGCTATGCGGGCGCGCCGCCGCTCCTTCCTTTCGGACTGCTGATGTGTGCGCCGGTGCTCTTCAAATTCGGCACGCAGGCGCAGAAGGAACGGTTTCTGCGCCCGATCTATAACGGCGACGAATTCTGGTGCCAAGGGTATTCCGAGCCCGGCGCGGGATCCGATTTGGCGTCGCTCCGCACGACCGCCGTGCGTCACGGCGATCGATACGTCGTCAATGGCCAGAAGATCTGGACCACCGCCGCACATATCGCCGACTGGATTTTCTGTCTTGTCCGCACGTCGCCGGCGACGGAGCGCAAGCAGGACGGCATTTCGTTCTTGCTGATCGATATGCGGACGTCAGGCATCACCGTGCGTCCGTTGATCCTCATGGACGGCGAGCATGAAGTGAACGAGGTATTCTTCGACGACGTCGATGTCCCGGTCGACAATCGCGTGCACGAAGAAGGCAAGGGCTGGACCGTCGCAAAGTATCTGCTCGGACACGAGCGGATGAACACGGCGCGCATTGGAACGTCGCAGCGCGAACTGGGGCGCCTGAAAGAATTTGCCTCAATGCAAAGCAAGAACGGCAAGCCGCTGATCGACGATCCGCGTTTTCGCGACAAGGTGTCGCGCGTCGAGATCGAGCTGATGGCGCTTTCGATCACCAACCTTCGATTCCTGGATCAGTTGCGGGGTGGGCGCGCGCCGGGTGCCGAAGTCTCGATGCTGAAGATCAAAGGAACCGAAATCCAGCAGGCGCTGACCGAGCTCATGATGGAAGCTGCGGGGCCCGCCGCACAGCCGTTCGCGCCAGTGGCAGGCAATGACCGCTTCGATCGCCTCATGGCGTCCCTCGCGCCGCGTTACTGCAACTATCGCAAGACGACGATCTACGCCGGATCGAATGAAATCCAGCGCAACATCATCGCGAAACATGCGCTGGGCCTTTGATATGTCATCCCTCTCTTTGTCATCCCGAAGCGAAGCGAGGGACCTGCTGTTGTCTGGGATAAGATGAATTTCGACCCCTCCGAAGAGCAACGGTTGTTCGCCGCCTCGATCGAGCGCTTCGTCGCGCGCGATTACACATTCGAGGCGCGCCGGCGCATCGTCGCGTCGCATGATGGCTATAGCCGCGACGCGTGGGCGGCATTCGCAGAGCTCGGATTGATCGGCGTCGCGATTCCGGCCGAATATGGCGGCCTCGGCGGCGGCGCAGTCGATTTGACGACCGTGATGGAAGCCGTGGGCGAAGCGCTGATTGTCGAG
>DASPYC010000324.1:0-5632 GCA_035636955.1 Casimicrobiaceae bacterium | reverse complement strand
TTTGCGTGCATCTTTGTCGCGGCAACTTCAAGAGCGCATGGGCAGCGGAGGGTGGCTACGAGCCGGTCGCGGAAGTGTTGTTCAACGAGCTTGCCGTCGACGGCTATTTTCTCGAATACGACGATGCCCGCTCGGGGGATTTCGCGCCGCTGCGGCACGTGCCCAAAGGCAAAACAGTCGTGCTGGGACTTGTGAGCACGAAAATCGGCGAGCTCGAGTCGAAGGATGCGTTGAAGCGCCGGATCGATGAAGCGGCAAAGTTCGCGCCGATCGAGCAGATGTGCGTGTCGCCGCAGTGCGGCTTCTCGAGCACCGTCCACGGCAACGAAATCGCCGTCGAATCGCAGGCGTCCAAGCTGCGGCTTGTCGTGGAGACGGCGCGCGAGGTCTGGGGGGCGGTTTAGCGGCTCGCGACGCTCAAGCGCCCACGGTCAAATAGCGGTGCAACGTTTGCGGGTCTGCGCGTAGCGCCTCGCTAGTCGCTTGATGTGCGATACGGCCGCGCTCGAGCACAACGGCGTCGTCAGTCATCGCCAGAACCTTTTCCGCATGCTGCTCGACAATGATCGCCGACACCCCTTCGTCGCGCACGATTTTGTGCAGCACGCGAAGCAACTCTTCGACCAACACCGGCGCTAGTCCTTCGAGCGGTTCGTCCAGCAGCAGCAAGCGTGGATTGAGGACGAGCGCACGGGCGATCGCGAGCATCTGCTGCTCGCCCCCGGAGAGTTGCGTGCCGAAATTGGACTTGCGCTCGGCAAGCCGCGGAAACAATCCGTACACGCGATCGGGCGTCCACGGCCCACGCCGTGCAACGGCTGTCAAATTCTCGTCGACGGTGAGCGACTTGAAGATATTGCGCTCCTGCGGCACCCAGCCGATTCCCATCGACGCACGCTGGTCGGGACGAAGCGGCGTCAGATCAGAGCCGTTCAACCTGATCGTGCCGGCGCGATAACGGGTGACGCCGACCAGCGTGTTGATCAGCGTCGACTTGCCGGTGCCGTTGCGGCCGAGGAGGGCAAGCGATCGACCGGCGTCGAGATTCAGACTGACACCGTCGATGACGATCGCTTCGCCGTACCCGCTACGTAAGCCTTCCACGCATAGCAACTCAGCCACGGCGCGACTCGCCGAGATAGACGGCGCGCACCTGCGGGTTGCGTGCGATTTCGTCCGCGGTCCTTCTACGAGCAATGCACCATTCACCAGCACGGAGATGCGTGTCGCAAAGCGGAATACGACGTCCATGTCGTGCTCGATCAGCAGCACCGTGACCTCCGCCGGCAATGCCGAAAGCGTATCGAGAATCTCGCGTGATTCGGAGGTCGGTACGCCGGCAAGCGGCTCATCGAGCAGCAGAACGCGCGGGCGTGCAGCGAGCGCAATCGCGATCTCAAGGAGCCGTCGCCTGCCATAGGGAAGCATCGCGGCACGTTCGCGCAGCACATCGCCCAGATGCAGCGTTGCAAGGAGGCCGGCGGCTTCGTCGACATGCGCCCGATCTGAAACAAGCGGACGCCACAGTCGCGTCCCAATCCGCTCGCGCTCCGCGATCACAAGCGTGATCGTTTCGAGCGGTGTCAGCGTGTCGAACAGTTGCGTGATCTGAAACGTGCGGACTAATCCACGACGCGCGCGCTGATGCGGCGGCAGCGCCGTGATGTCTTCGCCTTCGAGGTCGATGCGGCCGCTCGACGGCGACAGCATCCCGGTCAGCAGATTGACGAGGGTGGTCTTGCCCGCGCCGTTGGGTCCGATCAGCGCGTGTCGTGCTCCACGGGTGAGTGAGAGCGAGACGTTTTGCGTCGCGGGAATTCCGCCGAAGCGCTTGTGCAGCGCATGCGTCGCCAGGACGACGTCGCTCATCGGCGCGTGACGACACGATGCAGAAGATTTGCGATGCGGTCGCGTCCGACCAGCATCAGTACGACAAGAACAAGTCCGATCCAGAACTGCCAGTATTGCGGCGTCCACGTCGAGAAGAGATCGTGCATCAGCTTGAACGCCACGGTGCCGACGATGCCGCCGTAGAGCCAACCGGTACCGCCCAGCACGAGCGCGAGCAGAACGTCAGCCGAGCGGTGGAAGTCGAGCGCATCGAGCGACGCGAAGTTCGTGGTCTGCGCGAGCAGCGCGCCCGCGGCGCCCGCGTAAGCCGCGGCCAATGTGTAAACAGCCGTGAGACGCGCATTCACCGGAATGCCAATTGCTGCCGCACGGCGGGGATTGTCGCGGATCGCACGCAATCCATAGCCGAAGGGCGCATTCACAATCCTGCGCGCGAGCAGGAATAGCACAAACAACACCGTCAGGCTGTACAGATACGCGACGCGTCCGGCGAGGTCGAATGCAAAGGTTCCGAATAACGGTCCGGTGACAACGCCTTGCAGACCATCGGCGCCGCCAGTGATGCTATCGAAGCGATTGGCGAGCTCGTAGAGGATTAATGCAACGCCGAGCGTCACCATCAGCCGCGTCAGATCGGAGCCGCGCAGGACGAGTCTGCTCGTCAGAAGTCCCAATAGCGTGCTGACAACGACGGCGACCGCCAATCCAACCAACGGATCGGGCAGGAAATGCTTGGCGAAAAGCGCGGCGACGTACGCGCCGGTGCCGAAGAACGCCGCGTGCCCGAGCGACAGGATGCCGCTGTAACCGAGAATGAGATCGAGCGAGACTGCGAACAGCGCAAGGATCGCGATCTCGTTGAACAACGGCGCGTATCGCGGCGCGACGAACCACATCGCGAGCGCGCCGAGCCAAACGCCGATCTCCCATATATGCATCCGCGCGCCGCGCGCGACCGGCTGTGCGGGGGCGTCCATTCAGCGCGCACCAATTCGCGCGAACAAGCCTTGCGGCCGCACCATCAGCACTGCGATCATCACGCAATAGATGATGAAGGCGCCGAGCTTCGGTACGTAATACTTTCCCGCAACGTCCGCGACGCCGAGGAGCAGCGACGCGAGCAACGGCCCGGTGATGGTCGTCGTTCCGCCAACGGCGACGACCAGCAAGAAATACAGCATGAATTTCAGCGGAAAGGTCGGATCTAGACCGAGGATTTCTGCGCCCAGCGCGCCGCCAAAACCGGCCAGCCCGGAACCCACTGCGAACGTCAACAGAAAAACTCGATTGACGTCTATTCCGAGACCGGCCGCGACGCGCGGCTCGTCGACGGCGGCGCGCAAGCGGCTGCCGAAGCGCGTATGCGACAACGTCCATTGCAGGGCAATCGTAAGGACGCCGCACAGCGCGATGATGAACAGCCGATATGCGCCGATGCCGATGCCGCCGATCTCAAAGCGCGATTTGAGGAAGGCCGGCAGGCGAACGAACTGCTGTTGCGCGCCAAAGAAATAGTCGACGGCTGCGATGGCCATGAAAACAAGACCGATCGAAAAGAGCACCTGATCGAGGTGAGGTCGGCGATAGAGTCGTCGATACAGCGTCGGCTCGAGGATCGCGCCCAAGGCCGCCGCAAATAGGAATGCGAGCGGCAAGCTGGCAAGAAACGGCACGCCGTAGCGGTTCGTCAATACCGCCGTCAAGTAGCCGCCCGCCATTGCGAACGCACCGTGCGCGAGGTTCACGAAGTTCATGAGACCCAGCGTGACGGCGAGCCCGCAGGCAAGCATGAACAGCAGCATCCCGTAGGCGATGCCGTCGAAGAGAATCGTCAGCATGCCGGCAACAATCGCTACGAATTACTTCGCCGTCTTGCCCGGGTCCTTGACCGCCGGGACCGTCTGGAACTCGACGTTGTAGAGCTGTCCGTCCATTCTTTCCACCTTGCGCACGTAAACGTTTTGCACGATCTCGCGTGTCGCCGGATCGATCGCCACCGGCCCGCGCGGGCTTTCCCACGTGTAGCCCTTCATGGCGTTCATCAGCGCTTCGCCATCGGTCGATCCCTTCGTAACTTCGAGCGCATGGTAGATGAGCGCCATGCCGTCGTAACCGCCGAGCGAGTGGAAATTCGGACGCATGCCGTTACTCGCCTTGCCGAACGCCTCCACGTACGCCTTGTTCGCCGCCGAAGGATGCGCCGCCGAATAGTGGAACGTCGTCACGACACCCAGCGCGACATCACCCATGTCGTTCAGGATGTCGTCGTCGGTGACATCGCCGGTGCCAATCAGCCGAATGCCGCTCTTGTCGAGCCCGCGCTCAGTGAACTGCTTCATGAAGATCGAGCCCACGCCGGAGGGCACGAACACGAATACGGCATTGGGGGCGAGATCGTGGACTTTCTGGAGAAACGGCGCGAAATCGGGATTACGCAGCGGCACGCGCAGCGATTCGAGCACTTCGCCGCCCGATGCGGTGAACACCTTCTTGAATGTTGTCTCGGCGTCGATGCCGGGTCCATAATCGGTGACGAGCGTCACGACTTTCTTGATGCCGTTCTTCGCCGCCCATTCGGCCATCGGCTGCGTCACTTGCGGCAACGTGAAGCCGGTGCGCGTGATGAACGGCGACTGTTCGGTGATCGCTGAAGTTGCCGCGGCCATCACGACCATCGGCACTTTCGCTTGTGTCGCAATCGGCGCGGTCGCGAGAGCAAGCGGGGTCAAACCGAAGCCGGCGAGAAACGCGACCTTGTCGTTCAGGACCAGCTCCTGCGCGATTCGCCGCGTCGTATCGGCGACGCCGCCATCATCCTTGACGATCAACTCGATCTTCTTGCCGGCGACCGTCGTGCCTTTTTGCTGCATGTAGAGCTTGACCGCGGTTTCGATCTGCCGGCCCGTCGATGCAAACGGTCCTGTCAGCGGAAGAATCAATCCAATCTTGACCGTGTCTTGTCCCGTGGCGGGCACGGCGGCCATTAGCGAAACGATGGACACTGCCGCCAACAGAACATACCGAACGATCTTCATCGTCGTCTCCTCCTTGGACGCCCCTGGGCGTCGTAACGAGCCCGAATGATAGAGCCAATCGGCGCGAAGCGTGAAATGCGCGGGTGCGATAATCAGACGTGCCGTTGCATCCACCCGCACTGTCTCCGTCCGATGCGCTTGCGCAGGTCGGCGATCGCGCGCTCGAGCGCGCCTCCGGTGCGCCGGCGAGCGAGGGCAATTGCGTCGCGCTTCTTCTCGACGCCCAACAGAATTTTCCGGCATGGCTCGCCGCAATCCGCGGGGCCGAGCGGCAGATATTGTTCGAGATGTATATCTTCGCCCCCGACGAGGTTGGCCGCGAATTCGCAGACGCGCTCGCCCAGAAAGCACGCGACGGCGTGCGCGTGTGCGTGCTCTACGACTGGCTTGGATCGTCGGGCATGCATGGCTTGGCCGCGATGATGCGCGAGGCGGGTGTCGACGTTCGCGTGTTCAACCCGCCGCGGCTCGACAGCCCGCTTGGCTGGTTCACGCGTGATCACCGCAAGACGATCGCAATCGACGGCAAGATCGGATTCGTGAGCGGCTTGTGCGTGAGCTCGCGTTGGTTCGGTGATCCCAGGCACGAGCACGATGCGTGGCGCGACACGGGCATCGAAATTCGCGGTCCCGCAGTCGCGCAGCTCGAACGCGCATTCGCAGAATCGTGGGACGTATGCGGGATGCCGCTCCCCGCTGATGCGTTCACGCCGGAGAGCGCCATCGCGCCGGCAGGCAACACGCGA
>DASPYC010000323.1:0-2439 GCA_035636955.1 Casimicrobiaceae bacterium | reverse complement strand
CATTACGTGAACGATAAGATCTGGCGAATCCTTCGCTGCGAAGTTGGGTTGCGTGTCGATCGCCTGTCCGGCAGCGGGCGCATCCTTCGTTGCCGGTGGAACCGGGCTCGAAACGGCGATCACCGTTTGCAGACGTGTTGTCCGATCGGTGGCATCACCGTCACCTGACGACGGTTCGACCTCCACGACGACGCGTTTTGTTTTAGCCATTCCCTTCGGCCGCGACGCGATCCGCGATGCGATGTCAGCCTCGATCGATCGATACGATTCTTCTCGGTGCGCCAGATTGCGGTTGTTCAATAGCTCCTGCGGAAGCGGTTCGGGCACCGTATTGTCGTCGGCGTAATAGATGAAATTTTCGCGACCAACGTCGATTCGATCGCGGTCGCGCAGAAAGTGTTTCGTTACCGGCTTGCCGTTGACGAACGTGCCGTTGGTGCTGCCCAGATCTTCGAGAAACGAATCGGACAAAATCGTGACGATCGCGGCATGCTCGCCGGATACGGCGGGAAACGGCAGCGGGATGTCATTGTCCGGCCGCCGGCCGATCCTGATCCGCTCCCGAGTGAGGAGGATCTCTCGCGTCGATCCGTCCGGCATGTACAGCACCAGCTTGCCCACGGTCTCATCCTCCGAACGGCGTTCTGTCGGCCTTCAGCTCGCCTTCTTCCGCGCAAGCCAGCGTTGCGCCCAGCCCGACGACGGCAGAAATTCTGCGGGCACATGAATCAAGATAACGGAGATATTGTCGCGTCCGCCATTCCCGTTGGCGAGATCGATCAGATCGGCGGCGGCCTGCTTCAGATCGGCGCGCTTTTCGTTGACGATATTGTGCACAACGGCGGGCTCGACCATATCGGTCAATCCATCCGAGCACAGAAGATAAATATCGTCGGCTTCGAGCCGATATTCGGCAATGTCGGCCGGGACGATCGCTTCGATGCCAAGCGCGCGTGTGACCAGATTCTTGTTCAGCGAGTATTTGGCCTGCTCGGGCGTCAACTGTCCGCTGTCGATCTGTTCCTGCAACAGCGAATGATCGTGCGTCAATTGCTCGAACTTATCGCCGCGAAGGCGGTAGCAGCGTGAATCGCCGATATGTCCGATTGAAACGCGATTGGCGTGGAAGACGGCCGCGACTATCGTCGTCCCCATACCGGCGCATTCGGGTCGCGCCTGGGCCGTCTCGTAGATTCCTTTGTTGGCGGCGGCGATTTGCTGCTGCAACAGCAGCGCCGCGTGTGTAAGACCCGTCTGCACGTCGACCTTCGCCATGTCGCGCCCGGATTCGAGCTCGGGAAGCAATCCGCTCGACACGACGTTGACGGCGATGCCGCTTGCAACTTCCCCGGCGTTATAGCCGCCCATGCCATCGGCGAGAATCACGAGTCCGTAATCGCTGTCGGCGAAGATCGCGTCCTCGTTATGCGGGCGAACCATGCCCGGATGCGAGAGCATTGCGACGTCGAGTGACACATTATCCTGCGCTGACAAGGGCGATCCTTTATTCGACGCAACGCGTGGTGAAGTCATGACTTCGGTTCCCCCTTGGGCGCAGCGTACGCTTGCATCCATTTTGCCATTGTGATGACAACGACGACTCCGACCGTGGGCAGTACCCAGTGCAACCAAACGGCATGAGCGTCGATCCACGGCGCGACCACCGTATCTGCCACCATCATTTCACCGGCGACGAATCCCAACAATCCACCGCCTGCGATGACAAGGATCGGAAAACGCTCGATCAACTTCATGATGAGCTGCGCTCCAACGATGACGAGAGGAATGCTCACGACCAAACCGAACACAATCAGCAGCACGCTGCCTTTCGCCGCGCCGGCAACGCCGATGACGTTGTCGAGGCTCATCACCAAATCGGCGACGATGATCGTACGTATCGCGACCATCAGGCGGTCGGCGGCCTCCACATCGTGTCCATCGCCGTCTTCGTCGGAAATAAGCTTGATGCCGATCCAGACCAGCAGCACGCCGCCGATCAGATTGAGATAAGGAAGCTTGAGCAGACTGACGGCGAAGAACGTCAGGATGATCCGCAGCACAACGGCGCCCCCGGCGCCCCAGATGATGCCCCAACGTCGCTGGCGCTTCGGCAGGTTGCGGCACGCAAGCGCGATGACCACGGCGTTGTCGCCGGACAACAGGATGTTGATGACGACGATTTCAAGCGCTGCGACCCAAAACTGTGGCGATGCGAACTCCACGCTGCCCTTTCCGGTTTCTTGTAGGACGCGACCTATTGCATGTCAGGTCATCATCATCGCAGAGCGCGCTAGAGGGCCGATTTGAGCAACTTGCCCATCTCGGCCGGATTCTTCGTGACACGAATGCCGCAGGCCTCCATGACCGCCAGCTTTTCCTGCGCGGTTCCCTTGCCGCCGGAAATGATGGCGCCCGCGTGACCCATCCGTTTGCCCGGCG
>DASPYC010000322.1:0-2603 GCA_035636955.1 Casimicrobiaceae bacterium | reverse complement strand
TCAGCGTCGAGCGTTCGAGCCCGTGATCGGGATACGCGGCGACACCGATACTCGCGCGGACGTCGACGGCGTGACCTTCGAAGGCCATCGGGACTTCGAGCGAGATCAAGATCGCGCGCGCGACGTGACGCGCCTCGCCGGCGTTGCATCCCGGCAGCAGCACGGCGAATTCGTCACCGCCGAGACGCGCGACAATGGCATTGCTGGCGGTGACCGCGGCGCGCATGCGGGACGCCACTTCGCGCAGCAAAAGATCGCCGATCGAGTGGCCGAGCGTGTCGTTCACGTATTTAAAGTTATCGAGGTCCATCAGCAAAATGCCGACGGGCAGATCGGAATCGTGCGCCGTGATCAGCACCGCCTCCAACCGCTCGTTGAACTTGGCGCGATTGGGCAGACCGGTCAGCGTGTCGCGATAGGCGAGATCCATGATGCGCGATTCGCGCGTCGCGATCCGGTTCTGCATCGTTCGAAATGCCATCGCCAGATCGCCGATCTCGTCGCTCCGCGGTTGGGGCGGGTCGGTCGAGTAGTCGCCGCTCGCGATCCTGCGCGCCACTTCGGCGAGCTCGCGAACGGGTCGAGCGATGCTGCGCGCGATCAGCATGCTGGCGAAGATCGATACGAAAATGGCGAACAGCGATACGAAAAGAAGCTGCTTTTGCAATTCACGAAACGGCTCGAGCGCCTCGGCGATCGGCTTCTGGAGCACGGCGTCAACTTGCTCGCCCGGACCCGCAGGCAATGGCACGACGCGCGTGACCGCGTCTTCGCTCAAGGTCGCGTTACCGTTACCGTCGGTGGCGACGAAACGGCCTGCCGTGAAGTCACCCGCCAACCGTTCGCGTTCGGGCGACGTAAGCGTGCTGGCCTGGAGCTGCCAAGCTTCCTCTCCGTTACGGCTCAATAACGACACGTGAAAGCCGGTAAGCTTGCCGAGATTTTTCGCCAGCGCGTCGTCGACATTGAACCCGACGGCGACCCATGCGATCGGCACGGGCGCGAGGACGGGCACGGTGACGATCTCGTGCAAGCGTCCGCTGACGACGATCATCGAGCTCGAGCGCTTCGCTTCGACGGCTTGATTGAGTAAACGGGGAAATGCAAACGGCTTGCCCCAGCCATCGCCGCTCGTGTCTGCGATCACGCGTCCATCGAGTCCGACGAGCACCATGAAATCGGCATCGATGCGTTTGCTGTGATTCCAGAGGACCGACGCAATCGTTCCGCCGTCGCCGCTCGAAACCGCATCGCGAAACGCATAGTCGGCCGAAAGTAAGCGTGCGCCCTGCACGAGCCGCTCGGTGTCCTGCTCTTTCAAGCGATCGAATACGCGTGCGCCGCGGACTAACTCGTCGCCGAGCGTCTTGCGTGCAGCGCCCACGCCCACGGTGTTAATGAGCACGATGGCGCCGAGCTGGACGACAATCGTCATCAGCGCGAACAGCGCAAGAATTCGCGTTTGCAGTCGACGAATTGTCACGGCCGATCGACGCCTCGATTGTGGGCCACAGCGATCACTTCTCGCGCCTCACGACCTGTCGCAACCATGCACGATGACGCTCATCCGGCGTGGCGACACGATCGGGACCGGCACGAGGCCGCTGCGTCGAGGACATTGATTTTTCTTGCACGATCAAGGGTTTGTTCGGTTCATTCCGAGTTCGCTCGGCGCCATGCGTCCGATGACTTGCGAGTTTTTCGTCGTCGTCGTCGCCCATGGCACGCTTTAAGCAAGTTCTTTGCCCACGTCAAAGCCCTTGCATGCACGGGCGATGAAGTGAAGCCGAAGACACCACGCGAGAGAATGTCGACACGCCGCGAACCGCGCACATCGACGTTACGTGGCAACTCGGGTTAAGCCGAAGGTCAACGTTCGCCGCGCCCCGACGGGCGAGCGCGGCGGACGCTATTGAGCTTTTTTAGCGCTTCGGCAATTTCATACGCGAAACCGTCCAGCGCGTCACATCGGTTTCCCATTCGGCCGGACTCCCGGTCAGCGGAAGCGCCAGGTTCGTCACGTAGAGCCAGTCGCCGACGATCACGAGGCTCGCGGGGAACAACAACCCGCTGGGCGTTCCGTCGCGACTGACGCCCTGAAACTCGCCGAGCTTCGCGATGACCCTGCCGTTCTCGTTGAGCGCAACGATCTGATCGGCTTGGTTCGCTGCGACCCAAAGTCGCCCGCTGTCGTCGAACGTGACGCCGTCGGCGCCGTGAACGCTTTCGGTGAACACGGAAATCGCCTTCGTCGCCAGATCCAGCTTGAGGATCCGGTTGTCGCCGGTGTTCGCGATGAAAAGCGCCGTCTCATCCGCGTTGATCGCAATGCCGTTGGCGCCGAATGGCGGAAAACCCGCGGTCGCAAGGAGCGGATCATGCGCAAGGGGCGTCACCGCGCAGGGCTTCGAGCAAGTCGCGACGTTGTCGATGCGGAAGATCGCGCCCTGGAAAGAATCGGATACATAGAGGCTACCGTTGCGCGAGAACGTCATGGCGTTCGGCGCGGGGAAGCTGTTTGATCCGAATGCGATCGTATCGCTGCTTGCGTCGGGATTCGCGACGCTGCGCGGTCCGGGCGCGCCGAGCGGCGGCAACGTCGC
>DASPYC010000321.1:0-2525 GCA_035636955.1 Casimicrobiaceae bacterium | reverse complement strand
CGAGCGATTCGAACGCCCCGCTTGCAGTGAACTTGCTTGGCGCGTCAGCGGCGCCTTCCCACGCATACTTGCCGTCATTGAGCGTCCCGCGCGGCGCATAACGCGCAAGATCGTGCCGCACGCCTTGCGGAAGCGGCAAATGCGCAGCCAACGCCGTCAGCGGGCCGAGCTCGAGGCGCGCAAATGTCAATTTGCCCGCAGCCGGCCGCCCGTCGGCGGCCTCGTCGTGCATGAACGTGAAGTCGGTCGGCGACAGCGTTGTGCGGTCCAGCGCTTCGAACGCAAGCGCCTTCGTGTACAGCTCGTGGCGGCCGGCGTCGTGCTTCCAGCCCACGCGCCCAGACACGCGGGCAAGCTCCAGCGGCGGCAAATCGTCGGCGAGCTGCGTGCGCACATCGACAAGAACGAGGTCAGCGGTGAGATCGCGCGGCTCGCCCTTTGCGACCTCCATCCAAAGGCGCAACGCGCCCTTGCCCGAATCGACGGGCAGCGGCAGCGACAGGTATTCGCGCCACGCGGCGACATCGGCGTAGTCCAGTTGCAAATAAAAGCGTCCGCCGGCCTTTTGCCAGTCGGCTGGCGCAAGGCCGATGACGTCGCCGCGAAAATCGACCGGCGAAGCGAGTTCGGCGGGCGGCATTCCCGTCAATCCAAAACGATGATGCCCGAAGCTGCGCTCGAGCCTGAATTGCACCTGATCGAGGACGAGCTGCGGCGCCTTGCGCATCTCGTCGTCCCATGTGATCAGCGCATTGCTGACGACGATCTCGCGTTGACGCAACAGCCAGTCGCCCACGATCGCTTCGTCATTCTGGCGTGCGGCGTCGATCGCCAAGCCGGCGATGCGCAGTCGGCCTCCCGCATCGCGCCGAATCGAAAGCTTGGGACCGTCGACGACGAGCTCGCGCAATCGAAATTCCAACAACGGCAGCGACGTCCACGCGACGATCAAATCGACGCGAGGCAGATCGAGCAACGGCTCGTCGCTCCCACCCGCATGTTCACGAATCCGCAGACCGCGAATCGAGAGTTTCGGATTCCAGCCATCCCACCCGGTGCCGATCGCGTCGATCTCGACGGGTTCGCCAAGCCGCTCCGAGAGGACAGCGACGATTTCGGCGCGACGCGATTCGACTTGCGGAAAAACGATGAAGCGAACGATGAGCAGCAACGCGCAGAACACGCCGACGGCGATCAGCACCGCGTCGGCGACAAGAAGAAGCAGCTGGGCGGCGCGCAACGGAGAAACCGCGGGCGAGACGCGGGAAGAGGCGCGCGCTGAAGGCATAGAATGGCTCGTGAGTGCGGATTGTAGCGGGAGCCCGTCGCAACCGCGAATTCTCCCCATGGAACTCGATCGAGCGCTGACGTGGAGCCGCTACGCGCAGCGCGCAATCGCAGCGTCGCCGCCCCTCGGGCGTGAAATCGCGGCCACGATCGACACACCGTTCGATTGGGCGGCGGCGCAACGCGCGTTGGACGCCATCGTTGCCGGCGGGGACGCTGGGGCGCTCGCGGATGACTTGCGTCAACTGCGGCGCCGTGCATTCATTCACACGCTATGCCGCGACTTGACCGGGCGCGCTCGATTGGGCGAGGTGCTCCACGCCATTACGACATTGGCGGAAATGGCGCTTACTGCTGCCGTAAGGCTCCACACACTGGAGCTTGCCGCCGCGTTGGGCGATCCCATCGGCGCGGAAAGCGGCACACCGCAACAGCTGATCGTCATCGGCATGGGGAAGCTGGGCGGCAGCGAGCTCAACGTCTCTTCCGATGTCGATCTCGTGTTCGTCTATCCGGAGGAAGGGGATACGCGCGGTGCCCGGTCCATCGCCAACCGTGAATTCTTCGATCGGCTCGGACGCCGCGTGATCGGCGCTCTCAATGAAATCACCGCCGACGGTTACGTCTTCCGCGTCGACATGCGCCTTCGTCCCTATGGGGAAAGCGGTCCGTTGACCTCGTCGTTCGTCGCGCTCGAGCATTACCTTGTTACACAGGGACGGGCGTGGGAACGCTACGCATGGCTCAAGGCACGGCCATTGACCGGCAACCGCCACGACGAGCTCTCGCGCCACATCACGCCGTTCGTTTATCGCAAGTATCTCGATTACGACGTGTACGAAGGTTTGCGCGATATTCACCGCCAGATTCGCGAACAGGAGCGCGGAATAGGCTACGCGGACGACATCAAGCTCGGACGCGGCGGTATTCGTGAAATCGAATTCATCGTGCAGGCGTTGCAAATCGTGCGTGGGGGAAAAGAGCCCGACCTTCGTGTGCGCAACACGCTGGCTGCGCTCGCTGCACTCGCCGAACGCGGTCTGCTACCGCAGCGGGCGAGTGACGCTTTGCAGGATGCCTACTGCTTTCTGCGCAATGTCGAGCATCGTCTCCAGTATCGAGACGACCGCCAGACGCAGCAGTTGCCCGACGACCCTTCCGAACGCGCGCGTCTGGGCGAGACGCTCGGCTATTCCGACCTCGCGAGCTTCAAGCGAGCGCTCGCGCTTCATCGAAAG
>DASPYC010000320.1:0-2864 GCA_035636955.1 Casimicrobiaceae bacterium | reverse complement strand
GCCGTCGGGCACTACATCGGGCCCAAAGTGTTCCATGAGCCGGAGTCGCGCTGGTTCAAACGCCAATACCTGTTGCGAACGCAGGCGTTCTACGACAAATACGGCGGCGTCACGATCATCATCGGACGCTTCGTGCCGATCATTCGCACATTCGCGCCGTTCCTGGCCGGCGTTGCCGGGATGACCTACCCACGGTTTCTGTCCTACAACATCGTGGGGGCCGTGGCGTGGATCACGTCGCTCGTCTACGCGGGCTATCTGTTCGGCAACATCCCCTGGGTCAAGGAAAATCTGCAGTACATCGTGCTCGCGATCGTCGTCGTGTCGCTGATCCCGGCGGTTTCCACGTTCATCAAGGAGCGGCGCGCGCAGCGGCCTTAGAGCGTCGCGTAAGCGCGCCAAATCGCAATCCGAGCATCCGGGGTATGTCATTCGATCAAGCGATCAGCGCGCAGGAGCAGGGATTGCGGAATGGCGATCTTCATGGCTTTCGCCGTCTTCATGTTGACCGCAAGTTCGAATTTGGTTGGTTGCTCGACTGGGATATCGCCTGCTTTCGTGCCTCGCAGAATCTTGTCGATGAATCCGGCGGCGCGACGATAATTCTCGGCGGAACTGGGCGAATACGACATCAGGCCCCCGGCCTCGACGTTCTCGGTGTTGGCGAATATCGCCGGTAAACGCTGTGCCAGCGCAAGGTCGGCGAGTTGCACACGTTGCGTGAAAAATACGCCGCCCCCGATGTCGGAGACGAGCAGCGCCTCAGCCCCGCCACGCTTGAGCGATGCAAATGCAGCCTCCAGTTCGGCTGATGTGTGCAACTCGACGACTTGGAGCGTAAGTCCCCGCGTTTGCGCCGCTTGCCGCGCATTCCTGACACTTAACCGGTTCATTGCGTTTGCCGCGCTTACCAGCAAACCGATGCGCTTGGCGTCCGGCACCGCCTCGAGCAGCACCTGCAGATTCTTTCCTACCAACTCGGGGGTGAGGCGCGTCAGACCTGTAATGTTGCCGCCGGGGTGCGCCAGACTCGCAACGAGGCCTAACTCGACTGGATCGCTGACGTTCAACATGACGATCGGGACGCTGCCAGCGACTTTGCTCGCTGCAAGTATTGCCGGATCGATCGACACCGCGAGGACGTCGACCTTTTGTGCGACGAGGTCGCGCGCATTGGCGAGCAGCGCGCTTTCATCGGTCATGCCGCTTCCGGCATTCGTCCAGCGGTACTCGACGATGATATTGCGTCCTTCCAGATAGCCGAATGCAGCCAGTCCCTCCTGGAACGCTTTCAAGAGGTGTGGCGCTGTGTCGGAAGACGGTCCGAGGTAACCGATGCGCCAAAGCTTGTTCGACGATTGCGCTTGCGCGAGGAATGGCCCGATCGTGGCGCCAAGTGCAAGCAGCACCCGGATGACGTCACGCCGGTTCATGTGAGACCGAAACACGTTACACGCGCTTTGCCAGCGCTGCAGCAAGTCCCGTGTACGTGGCGGGCGAGAGCGATTGGAGACGCGCCTTTACATCGTCCGGCAGCGCGAGCCCTTCGACGAAGCGATGCAACGACTCGCGTGTGATTCCGTTCTTGCCTCGCGTCAACCCCTTCAACTGCTCGTACGGCTCCGGCAATCCGTAGCGTCGCATCACCGTTTGAATCGCTTCGGCCAGTACTTCCCAGTTCGCGTCAAGATCGGCCGCGAGACGGTGGCGATCGACGTCAAGTCGCCCCAGTCCTTGCCGCAATGACGTCCATCCCATCACCGTATGGCCGATTGCCACGCCGAGATTGCGCAGCACCGTCGAGTCGGTGAGATCGCGTTGCCAGCGCGATATCGGCAGCTTGTCGGCCAGATGGCGCAGCAGCGCATTGGCGAGCCCGAGATTGCCTTCGGAATTTTCGAAATCGATTGGATTGACCTTGTGGGGCATCGTCGACGAGCCCACCTCGCCTGCACTCGCCCGCTGCCGGAAATAGCCGAGCGAAACGTAACCCCAAATGTCGCGATCGAGATCGACTAAGACGTTGTTCGTGCGTGCGAGCGCGTCGCAATACTCGGCGATCCAGTCGTGCGGCTCGATCTGCGTCGTGTACGGATTGAACTCGAGCCCGAGCGACATGACGACCTTCGCTGCGAACCGCTCCCAATCGACGGCGGGATACGCGATGACGTGCGCGTTGTAATTGCCGACCGCGCCGTTCATCTTGCCCTTGATCACGATTTTCGCGAATGCCGCGCCTTGTCGGTCCAGGCGCGCGACGACGTTGGCGATTTCCTTGCCGAGCGTCGTCGGCGTGGCGGCTTGGCCATGCGTGCGACCGAGCATCGGCGCGTCGGCATGCGCATGTGCCAGCACGCGAAGATCGGCGACGATATCGTGCAGGAGCGGCAGCAAAACGTCGCGGCGCGCCTCGACCAGCGCGAGTCCGTGCGCCAGATTGTTGATGTCCTCCGACGTACACGCAAAGTGAATGAATTCGCTCACCCGTGCAACTTCCGCGACACCGGCGAAACGCTCCTTGAGCCAGTATTCGACGGCCTTCACGTCGTGGTTGGTCGTGCGTTCGATGGCCTTGACGCGGGCAGCGTCGGCAAGCGCAAAGCCTTCGATAGTTTCCGCGAGCGCTGTTCTTGTCGCATCGGAAAACGGTGGCACTTCCTCGATCGCGGGCTCGGCCGCGAGCGCCGACAACCACGCGAGCTCGATGCGTACGCGATGCCGAATCAGTCCGAATTCGCTGAATTCTCCGCGCAGCGCCGACACCTTTCCCGCATAGCGGCCGTCAAGCGGCGATAACGCGGTGAGCGCGGCGTATTCGTTTGTCGTCGTGTCTTTCACGCGATCGATGTTAGCACGCGTGCCGA
>DASPYC010000319.1:0-4848 GCA_035636955.1 Casimicrobiaceae bacterium | reverse complement strand
TTCGCCGTATGCGAGCTTGCCGCCCAACAAGTTGCGGATCGTGCTGCCGCCGCCGTCCGACGTGAGAATGCCGTCGACATTGACGCCGGCTTCCTTGAAGAAGCCCTTTTCCAACGCGACCGCAAACGGCATACCGTTCGGCGAGACACCGTAGTTCGATACGACGATCTGCTCGGCGTGCACGGACACCGCTGCCAAGCCCGCGAGCAATACAAAAGCATGGACGAGCACCCGCCATGTCGCGGTCCCGAGATCCGCCATTGCGATTCCTCCTAGAATAGGCGCTGCTATTCTACTCACGCATCCCCGGAGTCCACATTTGCGCCCCGAACTCGAATTTCTGTCCGCGCGTCTTCGTCGCCTGTCGAGCACTGTCGTCAGCGATGTACTCGATCGCGCCGGTTATTCGCAGCAATCGCTGTCATCGGCGATTCGGCCGTTGGGGCCCGGCATGAAATTCGCCGGACCCGCGGTGTGCTTTTCCGGTGTCACTGTTTATGGTGACGCGAGCGGTGTCAAGACGTTGTCGCCGTTCGAAATCGACCGCGGCGCCGACGAAGGCGTCGCGATCGTGATCGCAACGAACGGGCACGCGATCAGCGCCGTAATCGGTGGCCTGATGAGCCTTGCATTGCGAACGCGCGGGTGTGCGGGCGTCGTCGTGGACGGTGGCGCGCGCGACGTCGGCGAGATCGTCGAACTGGGGTTGCCCGTGTTCTGCCGCTATGCGACGCCATTGATATCGGCCGGTCGCTGGGCGCTCACCACCGCGAACACGCAGATCCGCGTTGCCGGTCAAGCGTCGCCTATGGTTGAGGTCGCGCCCGGCGATCTTGTTATCGGTGATTCCGACGGTGTCATCGTGATTCCGCAAGCGATCGCGGCCGATATTGTTTCGTGGGCCGAAACAGTTGCCGAAATCGAAGAAAGCATCGCGGCGCGACTGCGGGTCGGCGAAACGCGCGAGGCGGCGTTCGCCGCGCATCCGCGCTTCGCGCATATACGGCGATTGAGGGAATAAGCGCTACAGCTCCAGTTTGTATCCGACGCCGTAAATCGATCGGACGATCCCGCCGTCTTTTGACACACACTGGAGCTTGTGGCGAAGGTTCTTGATGTGGCTATCGACGGTGCGATCCGCAACGATCCGATGATCGGTGTACAGACAATCGAGCAGTTGATCGCGCGACCATACTTTGTGCGGTCGCTGAGCCAGCGCGCTCAGCAGTCGAAATTCTGCCGGCGTCAGCGGCAGCACGATCCCGTCGAGCGTTGCTTGATAGCTTTGATTGTCGATGACGAGGCGTGGATTCTGCCCGGCCGTATCTAGGCTTCGCGACCGCCGCAACACGGCGTTAACGCGAGCGACCAGCTCGCGCGGGCTGAATGGCTTGCAGATGTAGTCGTCGGCGCCCAATTCCAATCCGAGCAGCCGATCGATTTCGCCGACGCGGCCTGTCACGATGATGACGGGCGTGTCCGTGAACGCGCGCAATTCCCGGCAAACAGTGATGCCGTCTCGCCCGGGCAGCACCAGATCGAGCAGGATCAGATCCGGGTCGTTTTGTCTGACTGCGGGCACAACTTCGCGCCCGTCTGCGAGACAAAGCGTTGCGAAATTTGCGCCGCGCAGATAGTCGGCAAGAAGGTTCGCGAGCTTCGTTTCGTCTTCGACAATGAGGATGGTTGCCTGCGCTTGCGGGTCACGCATGAGACTTAATCGACGGAACGCGGACGGGTTGCCGCAAGTACGTAGCAAAAGACCCTCACCATAAGGTCAAGTTCAACAGATGTATCGAAAAGTAACTATCGTTTCGAGTGAAGCGGTCGACCTCCACACTTTCTCCAACATTTCATCACAGTCTCTCCTCATTTGCGGACTACGGTGCCGTGTGTCGCAGGGTTGATGCGACGGTGTCCAAACGGTTTGGAGGTGAACATGTCCGCGTTGCACCCACGCAAGCATTTGAACTCGACGCGATCGGCGCTCGCTATCGCCGGTGCCGCCGTAGCGCTGATCGCATTGATGGAAGACCTCCGAAGCCAGGTCAGCGTCAACAATCCTGATCTCTCGTCGAGCAACGCGCGGCGGCAGCGCTTCAGTCACAACGGCGCTATCAGGGATGAAGGACCTGCCGCATTTTTCGACCGCCAGGGACGTACCGACAATGCCGCGACGCCCGGCGCGGCCGAAGCACCTGCGGGCTTCGACGACCTGACCAACGGCCTGACACCGCAGGGCCCGGCATTCGCCTCGCTGACATCGGAGAACGTCGTGCCGCTGCGGTCGTTCAACGACAATCGTTTCGTGTTCGAAGAAGTGGAAACGATCGCCGATGGACTGGGACCGGTCTACAACGCCCAGAGCTGCAGGGAATGTCATCAGAACGTCGTCACCGGCGGCGCAAGTCAGATCACCGAGCATCGGACGGGCCGCACGTTGAACGGCGAGTTCTTCAACTCGCTTGGCGGATCGCTGATTCAATCGCGCGCCACCAACGCCGAACTGGTCGAGCGCGTTGCGATCGGCGACGACATTCGAACGTTCCGCGTCTCGGTCAACACACTCGGGGACGGCTTCATCGAAGCAATCGCAAACAGCACGCTAACGGCGATCCGCGATGGACAGCCTGCCGACATGCGCGGCGTGGCGATCCTGGTTCCGGTTTTGGAGGGCGACGGCAGCGCGCGAATAGGGCGCTTCGGATGGAAGAGCCAGCACGCAAGTCTGCTGTCGTTCTCGGCCGACGCTTACAACAACGAGATGGGGATCACGAGCCCGCTGCTCCCAGAGGAAAACACATCGAACGGTCTGTTCGTCGGCTACGGCTCTGGATACGATCTGGTCCCAGAACCGGAAGACGATGGCACCGATCTCGCGGCGTTTGCAAACTTTATGCGATCGACGAAGGTTCCTGCACGCGGCGCGATAACGGCCGATGTCACCGCGGGTGAAAAAACGTTCAATCAAGTCGGTTGCGCGGCCTGCCACGTCGCCACAATCGTGACCGCGCCGGCCGGAACCACGATCAATGGCGGCGCCTTTACCGTACCGGCTGCACTCGGCAACAAAGTTATTCATCCATACAGCGATTTCCTGCTCCACGATATTGGTACCGGCGACGGAATTCCGGTCCTTCCAACCGCCGAATACGCGGCGACTGCGAATCAGATCCGGACGGCGCCGTTATGGGCGCTACGGACGCGGAATCGGCTGATGCACGACGGTTTGACGTTTACGACGCAGGAAGCCATCGCGCGCCATGCCGGCCAGGCATCCAGCGTGATTGCCGCGTACAACGCCTTGCCAAACGCCCGGAAAAATCAGCTGCTGCGATTCTTGGGTTCGCTTTGAGGCCGGAGCGTCTTGCGCACGACAGGACGCGTCGGCTTGCGCCGCGCGACCTCGACGAACCTTGCG
The DNA here is from genome assembly GCA_035636955.1 of Casimicrobiaceae bacterium. GTDB lineage: Bacteria > Pseudomonadota > Gammaproteobacteria > Burkholderiales > Casimicrobiaceae > VBCG01. Next base: position 1,427 of record DASPYC010000319.1, on the reverse strand, counting down.
CGGTCGTACATGCTCTTGGCGCCGAACCACATCGAGTCGTCGCTCCCACGTGCAGGCTTGTCGACCGGATATGCTTCAATGAGCCGCGCGCCGCGCGAGCGCGCGTAATCGATGGCACCGTTCAACATCGCCTCGGCGAGATGTTCGCCACGCGCCTCTTTCGCGGTATAGAAGCAAACGATCGACCACACCGGTTTGTCGTCGACGGGTTTCATCAACGATGAGCGCGCCAACTTCGCGTAGTCCTCGCGCGGACCCAGCGAGACCCACGCAATCGGTTTGCCGTCGCGATAGCCGATCAAGCCCGGCGCGACGCCTTTATTGACCAACTCCTTCAGCGCACATTTGTTGAATTGTGCGTAGGTCGTGTCGGCGGGCTTGTCCACACGGCCGGATCGGCGGTAGCACATGCACCAACAGCCGCGAACTTGCGAGCCGCCAGGACCATTGAACAAGGTCTCGAGGTCTTTCCAGCGTTGCTTATCGAGCGGGTGAATTTCGAGCCGAGCAGGTCTGGCCATGCCGGATAGCCCAAGAGCGCGCGATTGACGTTGCGGAGCATATACTTTGCACGCTCGCACCCTTCTCGGCAACTTGGGACCGACGAGATTCGTGGCCGACACCGATGTCCTGATCGCCGGCGCCGGACCGACCGGCCTTGCACTTGCGCTGTGGCTCACCCACAGCGGCGTACGCGTCCGGATCGTCGATAAAGTCCGAGACCCCGGCACCACGTCGCGCGCCCTCGCAGTCCACGCCAGAACGCTGGAGTTCTATCGGCAGATCGGGCTCGCCGCCGCCGTCGTCGAGCGCGGACTCGCGTTCGCCGACGTGAATCTCTGGGTCAAGGGCCGGCAGATTGCGCACGTTCATCTCGGCGCCATAGGGACCGGCATCAGCGCGTTCCCGTACGTGATCATTTTTCCGCAGGATGAGCACGAGCGCCTGCTGATCGAGCGTTTGGCGGCGATCGGTATCGAAATCGAGCGGCCGGTCGAGCTCATCGGGCTCGACGATCGCGGCGACCGCGTCGTTGCGCATCTTCGAACGGCCAACGGCGGCGAGGAAGTTTGCGAAGCGGCGTATCTAGCGGGATGTGATGGCGCGCGCTCGAAAGTGCGCGAATTGCTGGACGTCGGATTCCCGGGCAGCACGTACGCGCATCGTTTCTACGTCGCCGACACCGAGGCGGGCGGACCCATCGTCAATCACCAGCTGCATGTTGCGCTTGACGAAGCGGATTTCATGGCGGCATTCCCGTTGAAGGGCGAAGGTCATGTACGGCTTATCGGGATCGTGCGGGACGAGCCCACGAATGATCCCGACAAACTTGAGTGGAGCGACGTGAGCCGCGGCGTCATTGACCGCCTTGGCGTCATTGTCCGCCGCGTCAATTGGTTTTCGACGTATCACGTCCACCATCGCGT
>DASPYC010000318.1:0-8367 GCA_035636955.1 Casimicrobiaceae bacterium | reverse complement strand
AATCGGCAATGGCTTCGACGTCGAGATATTGCGTGTCGAGGAACAGCCGGGTCGAAGCCGCATACGGGCTCGCCTCGGCCGGATTGTTGGCGGCGCGCGCATGCAACGGGTTCACGCCGACCACCGACGCGCCAGCGCGTGTGCAGCGGTCGACGAGCATGCGAAGATCCGAAAAGTCACCGCTTCCCCAATTCCGCTCTGAACGAAGCCCATAGAGCTGCGCGGCGACGCCCCATGCGCGTCCGTCGTCAGCGATCTCGCTTGGCAGGTAACAACGAGACGGCGACAGGACAAGAAGTCCCTCACCGACGGCCGTGTCACCTTCGGAAATGAAAATCCGGTGGTAGCCGCAGCCGAGCGCAACGCCGAGCGTCAATTCTCGCGCGACATAAATGACGTCGGAGAACGCCATCACCTCACGGCGAGGAAGCGCCGCGGGATCGAAATTCGCGCTGGTTTGCTGGCCGTCTTCGGCAACGATTCGCCAGCGGAGCGTGGCTTCGTCGAGGCGAGTCGGCAAACGCAACGTCACGGTCAGCGGCGTCGAGCCCACCCGAATAACGGTCGCGGCGTCGATGACGCGCTGCCAGCGCAGCCGTGTCGTTTCGACGATCGTCTTTTCCACCGCTTCATCGGTCGAAGCATCGATGCCCATCGTCGACAACAGCGCACGCAGCGTGTCGTCGCTCAAGTGATGGTGCGCGCCCCAGATGTCGTGATAGTCGCCGGCGATGCCATGCAGCTCCGCGAGGCGATGTAATGCGGCGGTCATGAGCGCCGCGGGGCCAAGGCGCGGGTGCTCCCCCTTGGGGGGCAGCGCAGCGGCCGCATTGGCCACTGAGGCCGCAAGCGTGGGGGCCCAATATCCGTCACGTTTGGACCAACAGCACCACCGCGCGCCCGCCAAGATCGTAGGTCGGTGCCGTGTGAAACGTTTCGTCCGCGACGATGCCCCCGTCGTGTGCCGTGTCGATCAGCACACGCCAGCGCCGCGCACTGTCGCCCGGCATACGAAATTCGATCGCATCGTGATACGCGTTGAACAGCAACAGCACGTTATCGTCCCGCATCGGTTGCCCATGCGGATCGCGTTCGCCGAAGGCGTCCCCGGCCAGCAGCACACCGATGCAACGCGCAAAGTCCTGGTTCCATTCGACGACGGTCATCTCGGCACCGGCCGGCGTCAGCCACGTAACGTCTTTCCCGCTTGCACCCTTCGGCGCACTTCCCTGAAGGAACCGGCGACGTCGGAACACCGGGTGCAGATGTCGAAGCGCCATCACGCGGCGTGTGAACGCCAGCATTTGCTCGCGTTCGTCATCGAGATGCCAATTGATCCAACCCAACTCGTTGTCCTGGCAATAAGCGTTGTTGTTGCCCTGTTGCGTACGCCCCATTTCATCGCCGGCCGCGAGCATCGGCACGCCCTGTGAAAACACGAGCGTCGCGAGCAGGTTGCGTTTCTGCCGCGCGCGTAGCGCGCGTATCGCAGGATCGACGGTGGGACCCTCGACGCCGCAATTCCATGACACGTTATGGTCATTTCCGTCTCGGTTGTCTTCGAGATTCGCCTGGTTGTGCTTGGCGTTGTAAGACACGAGATCGGTGAGCGTGAAGCCGTCGTGCGAAGTCACGAAGTTGACGCTCGCATGCGGAAGGCGACCGCTGCCGCCGTACAGATCGCTCGATCCGGTCAGGCGGCGCGCGAACTCACCGATCAATCCGCGGTCGCCTTTCCAATACGCGCGGACGATGTCGCGATAGCGGTCGTTCCACTCCGACCATCCTGGAGGAAAATGTCCGAGCTGATAGCCGCCCTCGCCCAGGTCCCACGGCTCCGCGATCAGCTTCACTTGCGCGAGCAGAGGATCCTGCCGCAACAGCTCGAAGAATGGACCGATGTGGTTGGTTTGATGCACCTCGCGACCGAGCGCCGGCGCAAGATCGAAGCGGAAGCCGTCGACGTGCATTTCCGCGACCCAATAGCGGAGCGAATCCATCATCATTTGGAACGCGCGCGGATGTCGCATGTCGAGCGTGTTGCCGCAACCGGTGATATCGACGTAATAGCGCGGGTTGTCCTCCTGGAGCCGGTAGTAAGCGGTGTTGTCGATGCCGCGGAAGCACAACGTCGGGCCGTGCTCGTTGCCTTCCGCCGTGTGGTTGTAGACGACGTCGAGGATCACCTCGAATCCCGCCTTGTGCAGCGTTTTCACCATCGCCTTGAATTCGCAGACGGGATCCGCTAGCGCATATCGCGCGTCCGGCGCGAAGTAACCGATCGTGTTGTAGCCCCAATAGTTGTGCAGCCCACGCTCGATCAGCGGCCGCTCGTCGACGAACGAATGCACCGGCATCAGCTCGATCGTCGTCACGCCGAGGCGCCGCAGGTGATCGATGACCGGCGCCGTGGCGAGTCCGCTATACGTTCCGCGTAGCGCCGGTGGAATGTCCGGATGAAGGCGCGTGTAGCCGCGCACGTGCAGCTCGTAGATGACGGTCTCGTGCCAGGGAACCGCCGGGCGTCGATCGTCATCCCACGTGAACGCCGACTCGATGACCTGACTCTTCGGCATCGCACGCGCGCTGTCGCGTCGATCGCGCGACAGGTCCTCGCGCGGATGACCCAGCGTATATCCGTAAAGCGCGTCGCTCCAGCGCACCGAGCCGACGATGTTTCGGGCGTACGGATCGAGCAATAGTTTGTGCGCATTAAAGCGATGGCCCTCTTCGGGCCGGTAGGGGCCATGCGCGCGGTAGCCGTACAGGAGGCCCGGTCGCGCTTCGGGCAGATAGCCGTGCCACACCATGTCGGTACGTTCGGCGAGTGGAAAGTGCTTCAACTCGCGGCGGCCGCTCGCGTCGAAGACGACGAGATCGACACCGGTCGCGTTTGCGGAATACAGCGCGAAGTTCACGCCGCCACCGTCCCAGGTCGCGCCGAGCGGATACGGACGACCTGGCCAGACAACGCTTGGTATTGTCACGCAGCACTTTCGGGGCCGGGCGCAGGGCGCCCGCAATGCGTCATTTCACCGATTGATCGAGCGAGTGGCGCTTCTTGGTGTCGAGTTCGCTTTCATGCTGTCGCGACCAACGTTCCAGCCACTCGGCGGCGCGTTTCTGCCCGCCGATTCCGAACGCCAGCGCCAGCGCCAGAGCGACCGCCGCGAGGATGATCAGGAAGCTCTGTCGAATGATGTCGCCGAGCCCGAGTTGGTCGAGCGCGACAAGCACGACGAACACGAGAATCGCCCAGAACGAGAGTCGGCCCAAGAGCAGCGCATCGGGGAGCGCGATGTTCTTGCAATAGGTGGCCACCGCCGCTCCGACGAAGCGCGCGAGATACGCGCCGAACGCAAGGATCACGATGGCGACGATCACTCTGGGAACGAACAGCAGCACACGTCCGACGAGATCGGTCACATAGGCGAGCCCCATGCTGTTGAACGCGATCATCAACGCAGCGAGAATGGCGAGCCAATAGATCAACAAGCCGAGAATTTGCGTGGTGTCGAGCTCGCTGCCGCCCTGCTCGATGAATCCGTCGATGCCCGCCTTTTCGGCCAGAACGTTGAAATTGATCGCACGCAACGCCTTGACCGTCGCAAATCGCAGCGCCTTGGCGACGAGCCATCCGATGATGAGAATCACGATGGCCAGCAGCACGCGAGGAAAGAATTCGCCGACCTGCACGAGGATCACGCGGACCGGTTCCCACGCCATATCTATCCGTTCCATACCGATCTCCTGTCATTTCCCGGTTGCCGCCAATGCAGGCTCTTCGACCGCTGCCGCGGCGGGCGGCGATAGCGATTCGAGGACGCCGCGAAGCGCCACGTGCACCCAGTCGGGGCGATTCCCGATCTCGTAACGAAGCTCGTAGCACGCCTTTTCGAGCGTGAACATGTCGAGCATGCTCTGCGCGCTCTCTGCAGAGCCATACGACGCGTCGATGTCCAGGCGCTCGCGATACGCATCGAGAAACGCCTTGCGGACTTCGGCTTCCCACGCCCGGCCGTGCTCCTCGAGCGCGTTGCGCGTTTCCGGCCGGTTGACGCTGGCCTGATCGACCGCGACGTGCATCGCGTAATTGAACGAGCGCAGCATGCCGGCGACGTCCTTCAGCGGCGAATGCTTGGCGCGGCGTTCGTCAATACTTTTCTGCGGCTCGCCTTCGAAATCGATAATGACAAAATCGTTTTGCCTCAAGAGCACCTGTCCGAGATGCAGATCACCGTGGATGCGCGACTTTCGTCCCATCCGCTCGCGCGCGCCCGCCGCGTCGATCCTCCTCAGCACTTCTGCCCGGCGCGAGAGCACTGCGTCGACGTCGCGCTGCGCAGCTTCCGGCAGCGATGCGCGCCGCTTGGCGAGCAAATCGAGCGCGGTGATGGCTTCATGCCGCGCCTGGCGCGACCAGTTCGCGACTTCGCGCGAATCCACAGACTCAGGATCGAAGGCTTGGTCGCCGCTCGTCAACGCAAGCGCGTGATGCAGCTCGGCGACGCGACGTCCCAATGTACGAACGAGCGCGAGATAGCCGCCGTGTAGCTCCGCTGGCGGCGGTGTCGCCGGCTCATTGACCGGACGCTGCTCGAAAAATTGGCCGAGATAGTTTTGCGTGTAGTTCCAGCCGTCGCCCTGATTGTCGACGTGCGCTTGCAACAGCGCGAGCGTAAAGCGCCCCTCGCTGCCCATGTATTCGAGCGTGCCGGCGACGGGAACGACATTCGGGAAATGCGCAACATCGGTCAGAAAGCGGCCGATCTCTGCCTCGGGATTGATGCCGGGACGCAAGCGGCGGTAGATCTTGAGGAACCAGTGATCGCCCAGCACGACAACGGAGTTGGTGCTCCGCGCGCCGAGCGAGCGCATCTTGAGCGCGTCCAAGTCCGCTTGGGCAAGTCTCGCGTACGCCGCAGTCGGCTCGAAGCGCAACGTTCCTCCGGTCGTCGACAGCTCGCCGCGTTCGCCGACCGCGCGGACCAACGCGCGACAAAAATTTTCGTCGCCAAGCGCATCCGCCAAGACCCCGACATCGGCTTGCTGACGCACCTTCGCGATCGCATCGCCCTGCAATGCCCGATGCCGGTCGGTCTCGCGCTCGTCGAAGGCGAGTGCAAGCGGAGCGAAATACACTTGCGGTTCGGCGTCCTTGTGCTCGGTCCGAAACAACGCAATGAGATAGTCGATGCCGCCGACTTTCCATTTCACATAATCGATCAGCGCAACGCGCGATGCGACGTCGCCCTTTGCGGCGTACCAGCGTTGCAGCGCGAAGTAACCGGGAAGCACTTCGCGCTCGAATCTCGCGCGGACACGCTCGGCGGCGCCGATCCTCCACGGCACGACGCGGTCGCGAAAAAGACTTTCCCAGCCGTCGAAGAGGACGAGCACGGGCAGCTCATCGCGCGGCAGCCGTTCCTCGTGCCACGCCGGCATCTCGGCCTTTTGTGTCAGCTTGAACCACAGGAAGCCGTACGCTGGCAACGTGAGCAGATACGGGAGGTCGCCGATCGGCGGGAACGGCGTGCGGCCCATCAGCTCAACGGGTACGCGCGACTTGTACGTTGCGAGGTCCAGCTCGACGGGTTGCGCCGAACGCGCGAGGTTTGCGACGCACAGTATCGACTCGTCGCCGTATTCGCGCAGATACGCCAGTATTTTGCGATTGCCGGGCCGTAGAAAAGCGAGCGTTCCGCGGCCGAATGCTTTGTACGTCTTGCGCGCGCCGAGCATACGCCGCATCCAGTTCAAGAGCGACGTCGGCTCGCGTGCCTGCGCTTCGACGTTGACCGACTGAAATCCGTAGAGCGGATCCATGATCGGCGGCAAGTAGAGGCGCTGAGGATCGGCGGTCGAGAAGCCGGCATTGCGATCGGGACCCCATTGCATCGGCGTGCGCACGCCGTCGCGATCGCCGAGATAGACGTTATCGCCCATGCCGATCTCATCGCCGTAGTAGATGATCGGCGAACCCGGCATCGAGAACAGCAGGCTGTTCATCAGCTTGATCTTCTCGCTGTCGTTTTCGAGCAGCGGCGCCAGGCGCCGGCGAATGCCGAGGTTCAATCGTGCACGCGGATCGCCCGCGTACATCTGATACATGTAGTCGCGCTCTTTTTTCGTCACCATCTCGAGCGTCAGCTCGTCGTGATTGCGGAGGAAGATCGCCCATTGGCAGTTGTCCGGTATGTCGGGCGTCTGCGACATGATTTCGGTGATCGGATGGCGGTCCTCCTGCGCGATTGCCATGTACATCCGCGGCATCAGCGGAAAGTGATACGCCATGTGGCATTCGTCGCCGCTGCCGAAATAGTCGTAGACATCCTCGGGCCACTGGTTGGCTTCGGCAAGCAGCATCCGATTGCGATACCGTTCGTCGATCAACTTGCGAACCTGCTTGATCACCGCGTGCGTCTCGGGCAGGTTTTCGTTGCTCGTCCCTTCGCGCTCGCACAGGTAGGGAATCGCATCCAAGCGGAACCCGTCGACGCCGATGTCGAACCAGAACTGCATCGTCTTGAAAATCGCCTTCAGGACGCGCGGATTGTCGAAGTTGAGATCCGGCTGATGGCTGAAGAAGCGATGCCAGTAATGCGCCTGCGCGACTTCGTCCCATGTCCAATTCGACTTTTCGGTGTCGGTGAAAATGACTCGCGTGCCCGCGTACTTGCGCGGATCGTTGCTCCAGACGTAATAGTCGCGCTTGACCGAACCCGCCGGCGCGCGGCGCGCGGCCTGGAACCACGGATGCTGATCCGACGTATGGTTGACGACCAGCTCGGTGATGATTCGCAGACCCCGGCGATGCGCTTCACGGACAAAATGACGGACATCCTGGCGCGTACCGTAAGGCGCATGAACGTTGTGATAATCGGCGACGTCGTAGCCGTCATCGCGCATCGGGGACGGATAGAACGGCAGGAGCCAGATCGCGTTGACGCCGAGCTCTTGGATGTAGTCGAGCTTCTCGGTCAGTCCGCGAAAGTCCCCGATACCGTCATTGTTGGAATCGAAAAACGCTTTGACGTGCAACTCGTAAACGATCGCATCCTTGTACCAGAGCGCGTCGTCGGGAAGCGTCGTCGTGTCGAGCGCCTGGGCCGGCGGTAGCGCTGCGTTGTCCAAGCTGGGAACCCTGGTGCTAACCGGCGAAATAGTCGAAGTCGCGCTCGTTGCGCACATGATGGCGCACGCGAAACACATGCGCGGGGACGCGCGCGGGATCAAGTACCACGAAGTTGCGCGGACCGTTCCACAGATACCGTGCACCCGTCAAGAGATCATGCATTTGATAGGACTCGCCCTGTTCGAGACCGAGCCATTGGAGATCGAGCTCCATCCACCCGGATTGCACGTGATGCGGATCGAGATTGACGACGGCGACGATGACATTTGAACGGTCCGGCGTGGTCTTGCCGTAACCGATCAGCTGATCATTGTCGATCGGAAAAAACGCCAGCAGACGGTCCGATTGTAGCGCGAGGTTGTCGTGCCGCGCCGCATTCACGCGGCCGATGAATTCCGCCAAGCTGTCGGGCCGTTCGAGGTTCCATGCGCGCAGCTGATATTTCTCCGAATCGAGATACTCCTCGCTGCCGACCTCGCGCGGGCGATTGTCCGCGTGCTCATACGCTGGACCGTAGATCCCGTAATTGGCGGACAACGTTGCCGCAAGCACGAGCCGCGACATGAACGCCGGTCGGCCGCCGACCTGCAGATATTCGGTCAGGATGTCGGGCGTGTTCGGCCAGCAGTTGGGGCGGAAATATTCGCGACCCGGACCCTGCGACAGCTCGGTGAAGTACTCGGTCAGCTCGTATTTCGTGTTGCGCCATGCGAAATAGGTGTACGACTGCGTGAAGCCCGCCTTCGCCAGCCGATGCATGACCTTGGGCCGCGTGAACGCTTCGGCAAGGAAAATGACGTCGGGATGCTTTGCCCGAACGGTCGCGATCGCCCATTCCCAGAACGGGAACGGCTTCGTGTGCGGGTTATCGACGCGAAAGATGCGTACGCCCTGTTCGATCCAATACTCGAACACGCTTTCGAGCTCGCGCCACAGGGCAGCCCATTCCTCGGACTCGAAATTGAACGGGAAAATATCCTGGTATTTCTTCGGAGGGTTCTCGGCGTATTGGACCGTTCCGTCGGGCCGCCAGCGGAACCATTCAGGATGCTCTTTGACGTAAGGATGATCGGGCGCGCACTGAAACGCAATGTCGAGCGCGATCTCGATGCCCGCATCGCCGGCTTTGGCGACGAGTCGCTTGAAGTCCTCGAGCGATCCTAACGTGGGATGAATGGCCTTGTGTCCGCCCTCGGCTGCGCCGATCGCCCACGGGCTGCCGACGTCCGTTG
>DASPYC010000317.1:0-3539 GCA_035636955.1 Casimicrobiaceae bacterium | reverse complement strand
TTGCAAGTTAACGCAAATACAGCCGGTGCGGCGTACGTCGCTGGAAAGCACCTGCAAAACGCGTGCCTTGATCGCGTCAACCCGTTCAATACAACTCGAATGGGCGATTTCGGATACCCGCCGACGCGAAAGGCAATCCGTTGAAGTCATTCTAGCCGAGTGCGGAAGCCGGGTTCTCCCCGGCCGCAAGTAGCGACAGTACCTAGCCCCGGTCGCCGACGAAAGGAACCAGAAAGAGGCTTGGATGAGTACCGGGACGCGAAGGTCAAGCGTCGCTAGTCGACGCTTCAATCTGAGCAATTATTACGTCGGCGCGACGGTTTGCCGAGCGAGAAAAACTCAACCGGCGCCGACGGAATAATGGGCATCCGCGAACATCAACAGCGGCTTGCCGTCGTTGTTGATCGTCGACTCGTCGACGATGACGCGGGAAAGATTGGAAAGCGACGGCAAGTCGTACATCACGTCAAGCAACACTTGCTCCAATATCGAGCGCAATCCGCGGGCGCCCGTCTTGCGGGCGAGCGCTCGCCGTGCGATTGCCCGTAGCGCCAGCTCGCGCACCTCGAGCTCGACGCCTTCCATCCGGAACATCTTGTGGTACTGCTTGATCAGTGCGTTCTTCGGCTCGACGAGGATCTCGATCAATGCTGCTTCGTCGAGCTCATCGAGCGTCGCCACGACCGGCAATCTGCCGACGAACTCCGGGATCAATCCGAACTTGATCAAGTCCTCTGGTTCTGTCTCGCGCAACAGCACGGTCATGTTCCTGCGGTCATCCGGGCTCGCCACCTCGGCGCCAAAACCGATGCCCGTCTTTGCCGTCCGCTGACGGATGATCTTCTCGAGCCCGTCGAACGCGCCGCCGCACACGAACAGGATGTTCGTCGTGTCGACCTGGACGAATTCCTGATTCGGATGTTTGCGACCGCCCTGCGGCGGGACGCTAGCGATCGTACCTTCAATCAGCTTGAGCAGCGCCTGCTGGACGCCTTCGCCGGAAACGTCGCGCGTGATCGACGGGTTGTCGCTCTTGCGGGAAATCTTGTCGATCTCATCGATGTAGACGATGCCGCGCTGCGCCTTTTCGATGTCGTAGTCGCATTTCTGCAACAGCTTCTGGATGATGTTCTCGACATCCTCGCCGACATAGCCCGCCTCGGTCAGCGTCGTTGCATCGGCGATCACGAACGGCACATCGAGCAGCCGCGCCAGCGTTTGCGCAAGCAGCGTCTTGCCGGAACCGGTCGGACCGATCAGCAGAATGTTCGACTTCGCGAGCTCGACGTCATCATCCTTCGCGCCCGACTCCAGCCGTTTGTAATGGTTATAAACGGCGACGGAAAGAATTTTCTTCGCCGGTTCCTGGCCGATGACGTACTGGTCGAGGATCTGGCGGATTTCGTGCGGCGTCGGAAGCTTGTTCCGGTCGGCGCGGGCGGCCTCGCTGCCGGCGCCTTCCTCGCGGATGATGTCGTTACAAAGCTCGATGCATTCGTCGCAAATGAACACCGAGGGGCCGGCAATCAGCTTGCGCACCTCATGCTGGCTCTTGCCGCAGAAAGAGCAATATAAAAGCTTGTCGCCGGCGGATTTGTCAGCCACTTAGATAAGTCCGCAATCGTGTGCGTCGATAGGGTGCAGGGTCACTTTACGCGGATCACACCCGTTTTTGCAAGACCTCGTCGATGATCCCGTACTGCTTCGCCGCGTCGGCCCAGAGGAAATTGTCTCGATCATGGTCGCGCTCGACCTGCTCCTTCGAACGACCAGTGAACTGTGCCATCAGTGCGATGAACCGCTGTTTGAGGTCGATCACGAACTGCGCATGGCGCTCGATGTCGGAGACCGCGCCTTGGAAGCCGCCTGACGGCTGATGAATCATGACAGTGGAATTGGGAAGCGCGAAGCGCTTGCCCTTGGCTCCGGCCGCAAGCAAAAACGCGCCCATCGACGCCGCCATCCCGACGCACAACGTCGAAACGTCGGGCTTGATGAACTGCATCGTATCGAAAATCGCCATGCCGGCAGACACCGACCCGCCCGGTGAGTTGATGTAGAAATGAATGTCCTTGTCGGGATTTTCAGATTCCAGGAACAGCATTTGCGCGACGATCAGATTGGCCGTGTTGTCGTCGACCGGACCGACCAGAAATACAACACGCTCCTTGAGGAGCCGCGAATAAATGTCATACGCGCGCTCTCCACGCCCGCTTTGTTCAATGACCATTGGCACGAGCCCGAGTGCCCTTGTGTCGTTCATCAATGCTGTCCTTCGAAAAATGGGAGAAGACGCCCGCGTGCCGCAGCGTCAGGACCTGTGAAGATGGGACCGCGCAGCGCCGACGTCAAGGACCGAGAGTGCAATTGGCGAAAGGATTCGATCAATTTGCTCGGTGCATTAAGCATTGGCGGGCGCCATCAACGCCTCGAACGTCGTCGGGACGTCGTTCACGCGCGCTCGCGCGAGTACCCAATCGACGACGTTCTGCTCGACCGCCAATGCTTCGAACTCCGCAAGGCGCTCGCGCTTTTCGAAGTGCCAGCGGACGACCGCCTCGGGTTGTTCGTACGTTTGCGCCACCTCCTGCACCATTGACTTCACCTGTTCAGGCCGCGCCTGGAGACCCTCGTTACGCACGAGCTCGCCGACGATCAATCCCAGCGCGACGCGGTGCTCCGCTTGAGCTCGAAACATCTCCACTTCTAACTTGATGTCTTCCGCCTTGACGCCCTGCTGCCGCAAATTTTGCGCCATCCGTTGCATCAGACCTTGCGCTTCGATCTGCACGAGGGACTGAGGCAACGCGAATTGCGCCTGCTCGCGTAATCCCTTGAGCGCCTGCTCCTTGACGACATTCTCGATCTTGCGCTTGAGCTCGAGCTTCAGGTTCGCTTCGACCTCGGTGCGCAGCTCCTGGACATTTCCGCTCGCGATGCCGAACGCCTTCGCGAACGCGTTATCGAGCGGCGGCACGCGCGCCTCGGCGACCTCTTTTGCAGTCAACGTGAAGTGCGCCAGTTTGCCGGCCACTTCCTTGCCGTGGTATTCGGCGGGAAATGTCAGCGAAAACGTCCGTGTCTCGCCTGCCACGATGCCGGTCGTGGCCGTCTCGAAGTCGGGGAGCATGCGTCCTTCGCCGATCGTGATCGGAAAATCCTGCGCCTGGCCGCCGGGAAACGCGACGCCGTCGATAGTGCCCGTGAAATCGACAATGATTCGATCGCCGGTCTGTGCACCCCGTGCGGTCGGGGCGAACGTCGTCTTCTGCTTGCGCAATACTTCGAGCGTGCGATCGATGTCCAACGCGGTCACTTCCGCTTTGGGACGGTTGACTACCGTGCCCGCCACATCGGGAATGGAGACCTCGGGGTACACCTCGAATACGGCGGAAAATTCCAGCGCTTCTTGCGATGAAGCGGAATCGTCGCGCCGCTCGATCCGAGGATAGCCCGCGACGCGCAAGTTCTGGGCACGCACGGCGTCGTTGAAGCCTTCGTTGATGGCGTCTGAAATGACATCCGAGCGGACTTGCTGG
>DASPYC010000316.1:0-4438 GCA_035636955.1 Casimicrobiaceae bacterium | reverse complement strand
AGCAAAATGGCGCGACAGCCGCCGCCGTGGGCGATGACCTCGTCCTCAGTCTTGCACTGCGCCGACACCACATCGACTCCGGCCTCGTTGAACAGCGCACGCTCGAGCTCGATGTCGGGATAGTCGTGATCGGCGAATAGGACGGTCGTCATCGAAAGCGCGGCAGGCTGATCGCACCGGCCGGGCGCCGAACGTTAAAACGCGGCCGGTTATTGGTCAAGTGGCCTTACCACCTATTTTTCCGGCCATCCGCTATGCTCCGTCGCGTTTCGACGATATAGGAAACATCATGGCCGCACGGTTACAGACAACGATCGCCGGGAGCCTGCCCAAACCTTCATGGCTGGCGGAGCCGGTTGCGCTGTGGGCGCCCTGGAAGCTCGACGGCGACGCGCTGGTGCAGGGCAAGCGTGACGCGGTCCGGCTCGCGCTGTTCGATCAGGAGCATGCCGGCATCGATATCGTTACCGACGGCGAACAGACGCGGCGGCATTTCGTGACGACGTTCATCGAAGGGCTCGACGGCGTCGATTGGGAGCACAAACGAACGGTGCGCATTCGCAAGCGGTACGACGCTCAAGTGCCGGTCGTCGTCGGCGCCGTCGACGCCGCCATCCGATCTACGTCGACGATGCGGCGTTCCTGCGCGCCGAGACTGGACGGCGAGTCAAATACACGCTTCCGGGGCCGATGACGATGGTCGACACGCTGTTCGACGCATACTACAAGAGTCGCGAAAAGCTTGCATTCGCGTTCGCGGAAATTTTGAACGACGAGGCACGGGCGATCGAGGCGGCGGGCGTGGACGTCATTCAATTCGACGAGCCCGCATTCAATGTCTATTTTGACGAGGTTCGGGATTGGGGTATCGCCGCCCTCGAACGCGCGGTCCAGGGTTTGGACTGTACGACCGCCGTCCACATCTGCTACGGCTACGGCATCAAAGCCAACATCGAATGGAAGAAGACGCTGGGAGGCGAATGGCGGCACTACGAGCAAACCTTCCCGCAGCTCGCCCGGTCGGCGATCGATCAGGTTTCGCTCGAATGCGCGAACTCGCGCGTGCCGATCGAGCTCTTAGGCCTCCTCCAAGGCAAAGATGTCATGGTTGGGGCGATCGATGTCGCGAGTGAGCGCGTCGAGTCGCCCGAGGACGTGGCACGCGTGCTCCGTTGCGCGCTCGCCCACGTCCCACCGGAGCGGCTTTATCCTTGCACCAACTGCGGGATGGTTCCTCTCCCGCGAGACGTCGCCCGGGGCAAGCTGCGGGCGCTTGCTGCCGGGGCGGCCACGGTTCGGGCGGAGCTCGACGGCTGACGAACAACCGTTCGATGAGAGCGGTCTTTGCTGTTGCCGAATTGGAGGGCGCCCGCAACCGCATGGCACGATTCGCCTTTTTTCTCCGACTCGCGTATAGTGCCGGCCTGTGTTTTGTTCCAAGCAGTAAAGCACGCTCTGTACGACCGCCACGCTGTCGTTCTACCGCCGTACTTTCCTTGAGATCGAAACATCGGTCGGGCAACGTCCCGTTTTATTCTCGTACTTAAGGAATTACCAACAATGGCAACTGGAACAGTAAAGTGGTTCAACGACGCGAAGGGCTTTGGGTTTATCACCCCTGATGGTGGCGGTGAAGACCTGTTTGCGCACTTCTCGGCGATCAACATGCAGGGCTTCAAGACGCTCAAGGAAGGTCAAAAAGTTTCGTTCGAAGTAACAACGGGACCCAAGGGCAAGCAAGCCAGCAACATCCAAGCTGTGTAACGCCTCGCTCAAAATAATTGCGATGGAAAAGCCGGGCATTGCCCGGCTTTTTTTCGCCCTTTGTTTTAGCCCGTCGCAAACATTACGCTTTCCGGAGGTTGTGGTGCGATGGCAACACCGTTCGTCGGCCATCGACGTACGCCGGAGGTCATTACAGGCAGCGACCGCGTGTTGAAGGTTAGGATCGCAGCATCGGCCGCGCCGCTAGCGGCCCGCGATCGGGCGTAAACTGCCGCGCAGGCAGCAACAGGAGGACGTGATGTCCGAACCCGGCAAGCCCGGCACATTCGAATTCGAGAAGGTGTCGCTGACGGACGCCCGCAAGGCGCTGGAGGATTCGGTCAAGCCTGCGGTCGTCGTCAACAAGAACGCGGCAAATCATGAGGCGAAGCGCAAGCCCGCACCGGCCGAATCGTTACGCACGGCGACGATTCAATGGATCATGAAGCTGCCGCCTCAGATTCAACCGCGTCATTTGCAGGTCAAATATCCGCGCGTCGCGAATCGTATCGCTGCGCTGTGGGGCGATCCGACGGGCTGCGAAAGCTATCTTGACGACCTGTTGACCGACAAGCGCGGGGGGCGCAAGGGATTTCCGCTCAACGTCGCGACAGAGGTTTCGAGCATCCGCGACTATTACTTCCGCCTGAACCACAAAGGCGGCGCCGCGTGGGAGTACGTCGAGTGGTCGTGAACGCAAGCCGCGCGATGCGGCGATTGCGAGCCTAGCGCGCTTTCTTTTTTCCCGTAGACTTTCTGCTGGCCGTCTTGGCCCGCGACGACGCTCGCGCGTGCCACTTGGTGGCGGTCGCCGATTTGCGTGCCGGCGGCGCTACGCCCGGTTCACCCACAAGTTCGGTCTTTCGAGCCGCTAACTTGTCGCCGAGCGCCTCGAGATCGATGTCCGAGTCCCTCGCTTCGGGGAAAATCTCGCCTTCTTCTTCTTTGACATGGTGCTTCACGTATTCCGATAGCACCTTGACCTTGGCCTCGAACAAGTCGTCGCCGGGGCGCATCGCTTCGAGCTGCGACACAAGATCTTTGATCATTTGATGCTCGACTGCCGCCTCATCGATCATCTCGGCGGCTTCGGGCAATTGGCGGATCGCCGGATAGAACAACTCCTCCTCGATCTGCGCGTGCACAGTGAGGGCGCTGCAGACCGAAGCGACCAGCGTTGCCATGTCCTCGTCGTTGTCGTTCTCTTTGGCGTCCTCGTACTGGTCGAAGAGATCTTCGACCGCTTCGTGGTCCTTCTTCAGCAAATCGATGGCGTCGGTCACGCCGCTCGACGGCAATCCCAGCATGGAGCCTCCTCGGTGATCGTCACGCACGCTGAAGGATCGTCCAGCGCCCAACGACAGGCTATCGGACAAACGCTGCACCGCGCGTAGGACCGCCGCGTCACTCCCGAAGGAGCGTGTCGATCGCTTTCGGTCCGGCGCCTTTGTCGACGCAATGGTCGAAACCGGCGTTCTTCGATAAACGGATCATGTCGTCGTCGAGCGTCATTCCGCTCAGCAGCACGAGCTTGATCCCGCTCGACGGATGGCGGGCCCGCAGCGCCCGCGCGAGTTGATACCCGTTGAGCGTCGGCAAATGCACATCGATCAGCGCGACCTCCGGAACGGCATGCTCGGCAAATTGCAATGCTTCTTCGCCGTTCGCGGCGAGGGTGACGTTGTAGCCGAGCTCTTCGAGCGCCTCGCGGTAGATATCCCGCACGGCCTGGTTGTCGTCGACGAGAAGAATCCGCTGAGGCGTTCTGCGGTGGTCCGGTTTGACTTCGATGTCCGACTCGAGCGACGACGGGCCCGATCGCTGCTGCTCGATCGAAGACACGCCATCAACACCGCCGGGCGCACGCACGATCGTCATGACAAATTCCGCACAGCCGCTTTCGGCATCGATTCGCGCAGTGAGCGCGCCTCGCTGCAACTCCATCAGACGGCGCGCCGTCGCCAGTGCCAATCCGTGCGTGCGGGCGGGCGCGCGCAGAGACTCCAACACATCTACCGGATCAAAATCGTCCAATCGCGGCGACGGCTCGCGTACGACAAGCGTCACCGTTTGGTCATCCGCCTTCGCGTAAATGTCGATCGTGCCGCCTTCAGGGGCATTCACGCTTGCGTTTTCAACGAGCTGTGCGAGAACTTGCGCCAATCGTCCGGAGTCGCCGCTGATCAAGGCATCAACCCCGAGGCTCACCGCCGTTCGATGACCCCGGTCCGCAAGCGTATTCCTCGCAAGCTCGGACGCGCGCTCGACGACGCCGCCGAGATTCTGCGCAACGACTTCGAGCTTGACGGTGCCGTCGAGGATGCGCGCGGCGTCGACAAAACGGTCGATCGTTTGAAGCGTCGCGGCGAACGACCGCTCCATTGTTCGCAGCGCCGGCTGCAACGTCTCGTTCGCAGCCTCTCGCCGCTGAAGGAGCTCGAGGGCGGCACGCGCCGGGCTCAAAGCATTACGCAATTCGTGAGCGAAAGCGCCGGCGAGCGAAGGTTGGTGATCCATATGTCGTCGATAGGAAGGAAGGCATTATCTGAAACGAAGGCAACTTTAGATTGCACCGGTCTGCCGTCGCGCTGCATGTCGGACAAATTCCCTTTCGGAGGTGCGCTTAGTCCTACAGTGGAGCGTCAGCTACGGCCGGTTCGAGCCGAAACCGCAC
>DASPYC010000315.1:0-1975 GCA_035636955.1 Casimicrobiaceae bacterium | reverse complement strand
TCATCAGGAACCGGATCCTGGACCAGCTCGTCTATGTCCGTTTGTCGACCTGATCCGTGCGCACGAAACTCTGCCATGAAGCGCGGAGCCGTCGCGGCAAGCCTTTCGTCCGTCATTCTTCCGCTGCGGGTCATATAGTCGTACGCGAGATCGATCGGCTCGAGCGCCATCTTGTCCGCCATCCGCTCGTACCAGTAGGAGCTCGAGTTCGCGGCGGCGACAAGCTTTTCGACGATCGGCCGCCGTTCGCGTTCGAATGCGGTAAGCAAGCGCGGAACATCATCGCCCACCTCCGCAAATGCGCGATTCAACGCAATGGCGTCGTCGAATGCAAGGCGCGTCCCCGAGCCAATCGAAAAATGTCCGGTGCGAAGCGCGTCGCCGATGAGAACGATGTTGCCGGCGCACCAGTTGGCGCATCGGATCAGCGGAAAATTGCGCCACACCGACCGATTCGCGACCAAGGGGTGACCATCGAGGTCAGGTGCAAAGACGCGTTCGCAATAGGCGCGCGACGCTGCGTCGTCCATCGTCTGAAATCCCGCCCGTCGCCACGTCGCCGCGTCACATTCGACGATAAACGTGCTTCGATCGGGCGCGTAGCGATAGTGATGCGCGACGAACACACCGTGCTCGCTAGGGCGGAACGTTAGCGTCAGGCAGTCGAAAGGCTTGGTCGTCCCGTACCAAACGAACTTGTTCGTCAGCCATTCGATCGTCGGGCGAAAGATGTCCTCGTTCGCGCAACGCACGGCCGAATTGACTCCATCCGCGCCGACGATCAGGTCACAGTCCGTGAATGCGTCCGGCCATTCCAGCCGGTATCCGAACACAAGGGACACGCCGACGCGCTCGCACTCGACTTGCAGCAAGTGCAGAAGCGCGAGCCGCGCGATCGCGCAAAAGCCGTTACCATCGATGTCGACTGCCTGGTCGCGATGAACGATGCGCTGGATAGGCCATGTCTCCAATAGCGTCGCAAGCGTCGCATGCATCGCTGGAACGTCTCGCGCCAAGAACTCGAGCGCGCCATGCGAGAAAACGACGCCAAACCCGAACGTCGCGTCGCGCGCATTCTGCTCGACTACGCGCACGTCGACGTCCGGTCGCCGGCATTTCACCAAGTAGGCGAAGAGCAAACCGGCGGGACCCGCCCCGGCAATCCCGATGCGCATCAGTCGGCCTGCTGCTGCCGTTTGAGCGCGATCGCGCGAGCGTATAGATCGTCGCGTGGGACGCCGGTTACGCTGGCAACCACGCGCGCAGCGCGCGCGGGCGGAAGCTCCCGCACAAGCTCAGTGAGCCAGCGTTCGGCTTCCTGGGCCAGCGCGAGGCTCGATTCTTCGGCAAGTGCCGGCGCATCGACGATCAACACGAGCTCGCCACGGGTGCGATTCGAATCGGCGTCGAACCACGCCGGCGCGTCGTCCAGCGGCATCCGCGTGAGCGTCTCGAAAACCTTGGTGAGCTCGCGTGCGACAAAGAGCGTTCGTCCACCCAGCACGTTCGCAAGCTCGGTAATGGTATCGCGCACGCGATGCGGCGCTTCATAGATAACGAGCGCGAATGGCAACGGTGCGACGCTTGCCAATAATTCGCGCCGCGTTTTCGCCTTTGGCGGAAGAAATCCGACGAACACGAATCGTTCGGCATCGAGCCCGGCCGCTGATACGGCCGCAGCAACTGCTGAAGGTCCGGGAATCGGCACGACGGTGTGTCCCGCGTCATGCGCGGCGCGTACGAGACGAGCGCCGGGGTCGCTGATCGCGGGCGTTCCCGCATCGCTTACGATGGCCACACTTTTCTTGTCGGCGAGCGCGGCGATAAGCGAGGTGGCACGGCGCGTCTCATTATGCGCGTGCAGCGACACGGCTTTCGTCCCGATGCCATAGCGTCGCAGCAGCGGCAGCGTCATGCGCGTGTCTTCGGCCGCAATGACGTCGACGGTACGCAGGATATCGAGGGCGCGCAGCGT
>DASPYC010000314.1:0-2767 GCA_035636955.1 Casimicrobiaceae bacterium | reverse complement strand
GCGCCGCGCTGTTGACGCTTAACGGGGCTGGGTTCTACGAAGTGCGCGGCGGGCTATTTGGCGGTCTCGCCTCATGCGCTGAACCATCCGGCGTCGACGTCTATTCGCGCTTCGACAACTTGCTGCCGCTCGTCCGCCAATATCTGACCCCGGGAAATAATCCGAGCAACACCGTGGTTGCGGTGGAGTTCTACAACAAAACGTTGCAGCACTACTTTATCTCTACGGCGGCCGCAGAAATCAACGATCTTGACACCGGCGTGCACGTCGGTTGGGAGCGCACCGGATTTCGCTTCCTCGCCTATGCGACGCAGGTCGCGGGAACCAATCCCGTTTGCCGTTTCTATCGGTCGCCTGATTATGGCGACTCGCATTTCTATTCGGCGAGTCCAAAAGAGTGCGCGGATACCACTGTCAAGCATCCTGTCGATTGGATCTACGAATCTCCGGCGGTGTTCTATATTCCACTCCCGAACACCACCGCAGGCATTTGTCCCCTGGGAACGCTGCCAGTCTGGCGTTTTTTCAACCAGCTGACGACGAACCATCGCTATACGACAGACGTGACGACGCGTGATGACATGGTCAGTCAGCCGTCGGTATGGATTGCGGAAGGCTACGGTCCGGGCCCCTACTATCCGATCATGTGCACGCCGGTGGGGAGTTAAAAGCACGAAAAACCATCAGATACGATTTCAAGTCCGCGCTCGAACAAACGAGCGCGGACGCTTTGCCTCGGAGTTAAAAACGGTATTCGGCGTTCACCGCGCTATCCAACGCGAGCGTTCGACCCACGCCGCCGATGACGACGGCGTTCATTCCGAACGTTACGCCTGCGAGCGCATCGTTGCGCCGGTAGGTCGATAGCGTCGGCAACGGTTCAAATCCGACGTGCCCGGTGGCTTGATCGGTCGTCGTAACCTGGCAGCGCACGCACGGTTTGACCAGTCGCAGTGTGACACCGTCGCTTTCGACTGTGTCGAGATGGTCTTCGGCGTAAGGGTCCAGCCCTGCGATAACAATGTTCGGCCGAAACCGGTTCATCGGTAGCGGCGACGCGCCTTTCGCAGCGAGCCGCACGTTCAAGTCGTCGAGCGACGCCAGGCCAATGATCAGCACCGGATAGCCATCCGCAAACATCGTATGAGCGCCGCTATCGCCGGCGTATGCGGGATTGCACATACGCTGATGCGCGTGGTCGAACCGAATCATGCGAAGCTCCGCGCCCAGGAATGCAGAGATCCAACGTGCCGGGACGTCGCCCGCGTCAAAGCCCCGCACGTTGCTCTGCCACACGATGACCTCTTGCGATGATTCCGCGGGCAGCGTGTGCGGCAACTGGATCGTTCCGACGCGGGGGGCCGTCAGCGTCACGCAACGATCGACGATCGCCGTTTCAATCAACGCGAGCCGCGGATATTCGCGCTGCGTCTTGAATCGACCATGGCGATCGGCAACCATCCATTCGCGATCGTGGATCGCGTCGATGGCGAGGCCGGCAATGTGGACCTCTGCGCGCGCGACGTCGATGCCGCGGCAACCCTTGACGGGATAAACGTGCAGCCGGCTGATCCGGGCGTCGCTCAGTTTCTAAGTCCAGCCATGTAGTCGGCTACCGCTTTCATTTGGTCATCCGACATTTTTGCGGCGATGGCACCCATGATGCGGCCATTGGCATCCTTGCCCGCTTTGTCTGCGCCGCGTTCGCCCGTTTTGAATGCCTTCAACTGTATGTATGTGTAATCGGCGTACTGGCCCGCCACACGCGGATAATTCTTGGGAATGCCCGCACCGGTGGGGGAATGGCACGCCGCACAGGCCGGGAGCTCGCTCGCCTGATCGCCGCCGCGATAGATCTTCTGCGCGATTTTGACGAGCGCGGGATCTTTCGCCGTCAACCCTTTCGGCTTCTGCTGCGAGAAGTAAGCGCCGAGTGCGCGCATGTCATCGTCCGAAAGATTGGCGACCATGCCTTGCATAATCGCATTGACGCGAATCCCAGCCTTGAAATGCGCGAGTTGCAGGGTGATATAGTCCGCGTGCTGTCCGGCAAGATTGGGATTCGCGGGCGTCGCGCTGTTACCGTCCGGACCGTGGCAGGCAGCGCAAACCTGCGTCGCGGTCTGCTGCGCTTTCGCGACGTCGATTTTCGCGGGCGCGGTTTCCTGCGCGGCCGCAACGGCCGGCAGCACCAGCGCAACGACGGCGGCAAAGGGCCAGTTGCGAATCATGTTCTTCAAGCTCCTCGTTTACCGGCCAACAAGCGCCGACCGCGATCTCCATTCGCCGCAGCGGCATCTGCATGAAAAAGCGCGTTATTGTAACGGAGTCGTCCTACGGGGCCAAAGGCAAGCCGGCGCGTACTGACTCGCGTGGCGCGCGTCCGCTTGTCGGGGCGAAATTTGAGGGTGCGGCCGCGGCGATCGCACAATTGCCGCCGGCGGGTCCCGGCGAACTCGCATTCGCCGGCCGTTCGAACTCCGGCAAATCGAGCGCTATCAATGCGCTGGCGCGCGAGACACAGCTTGCGCGTGCGAGCCGTACGCCAGGACGTACGAGGCAGATCAACTTCTTCAGACTGCGAAACGGCGCGCGGGTCGCGGATCTCCCTGGCTACGGCTACGCGGCCGTGCCGCGCTCGCTGAAGCAAGAGTGGCGGGATTTGCTATGGCACTACGTCACGAACCGCACGACGTTGATCGCGCTCGTCGTCGTCGTCGATGTACGCCACGGTATGACCGATCTCGACTACGCGTTGCTCGACGGA
>DASPYC010000313.1:0-2676 GCA_035636955.1 Casimicrobiaceae bacterium | reverse complement strand
AACGGGTACGTCGATCGACATCAAGGACGACGGCACGGTGACGATCGCGTCGGTTAACGCTGACGCCTGCAATGTTGCCCGCAAACGCATCGAGGACATCACGGCGGAAGTCGAAGTCGGCCGGATCTACGACGGCACTGTGCTGCGATTGCTCGATTTCGGCGCGATTGTCCAGCTCCTGCCGGGCAAGGATGGCCTGCTGCACATTTCGCAGATCGCGAAGGAGCGCGTCAACCAGGTGTCCGATTACGTGAAAGAAGGCCAGACGGTTCGCGTCAAAGTGATCGAAGCAGACGACAAGGGGCGGGTCCGCTTGTCGATGAAGGCGGCTGCCGAGGAAGATGCGGCGAAACATGCGCCGCAAACAGTGGAGCCGTCGCCGGCGGCCTGATCCGTCTTTCTGCGATTCGAAAACGCGGCCGGGGCAATTTGCCTCGGTCTTTTTTTCGCGTTCGTGTCGAAGCGGGGCGAGCCGCTGCGCGAGGGGCTTCGGCGTGGCGCAAATCGCGTCGTCGAAGCGGAAATTCCGGCGTTGGGTCGACGCTCATGGCCGCGCCAGGTACCCGTAGAAAGACGTTTGCGGACATCCGAGCGCAGAGACGCGCCCTGATCGCTGCCTTCGATTAGATAATTCGCCTACGCAAGCGCAACTTCAACGCGTCGATTACGCCTGCCCTCGCTTCGAATCTTGAGCACCCGAATGCCGCCGATCTCGGCGATGTTCTTGACGTGGGTTCCGCCGCAGGGCTGCAAGTCGATGCCTGGAATCCTGAGGAGCCGAACCCTGCCGGCGCCACGCGGCGGCTGCACGCTCATCGTCTTGACGAGCTCGGGTCGCGCGTCGAGCTCGTCGTCGGTAATCCACACTGTTTCGGTTTCAACGCCGCGCGCGATGAGAAGATTTGTCTCGTGTGCGATTTTGTCGGCGTCGAGCAGGCTCATGTCGATATCGAAATCGAGTCTGCCCTTGTCCGGCGCAATGTTGCCGCCAGTGACCGGCGCGACGACGACGCAGGACATCACATGCAAAGCAGTGTGCAGCCGCATCAGCTTGTAGCGGCGGTCCCAATCGATTTCGAGCGCCAGCGTTTCGCCGACTTCGAGCCGCGGCATGTCGACCCTCGGCACGTGCAGCACGCTGTCGATCGCGTCGCCCTTGCGCGTGTCGCCGATGAGAACTCGCTCGCCGTTCTCGCGCAGCAGCACACCGGTGTCGCCGACCTGGCCGCCGCCTTGCGGATAGAAGATCGTGCGGTCGAGCTCGATGCCGCGCTCGGTGACAGCCACGACGCGCGCGGCCGCAGTTTTCGAATAGGCGTCGTCTCGGAATAGCAGTTCGGTGGTCATGGGATCGATGCGGCGGACGTAGGACGAATGTGTAGCCTATCAGCTCCGGTACCGCGGCCCGGTTTCAGCGGTCCATTGCAAGGTTCTATAATTCGAGTATTATAGAAGTATGGAAACGATTTCCGCCCTCGCGACCTTGGCGGCTCTTGCCCAGGAAACACGTCTCAGCATCTTTCGCGTGCTGGTCGAGGCAGGTCCGACGGGAATGTCCGTGGGCGAAATTGCCGCCTCGGTGAAATCGTCGCCGGCAACGCTGTCATTCCATTTGAAAGAGCTTTCCCATGCAGGTCTGATTGCCGCGCGACAGGACGGCCGCTACATCTATTACGCGGCGAATTACGCGCATATGAATGACCTCCTCGGATTCCTTACCGAGAACTGTTGCGCGCGCGATTGCGGTCCGAACGCGCGTACGTGCAACACGAACGAGTGTGCACCACCCGTGCGACGCGATCCGGCAAAGGCCACGCCGGGTCGCGCTGTGCGGCCATCCAAACGCCGCGCATCGCGCGGCACCGTCAAAACCTGATATCAAGGAGCATTTGATGAAACGCTTTCATGTGCACGTGGCCGTCCCCAATCTGACCGACAGCATCCGCTTTTATTCCACGATGTTCGGCAACGAACCGACCGTCGTGAAACCGGATTACGCGAAATGGATGCTGGACGATCCGCGCGTCAATTTCGCAATATCGCAACGCTCGACGTCTTCGGGCATCAACCATCTCGGATTGCAAGTCGATAGCGACGACGAACTGCAGGCCCTCCACACGCGTCTCCGCTCGGCCGAAGCAAACGTGGCCGAGGAGAAAAACGTGTCGTGCTGTTATGCACGATCGGACAAGTACTGGGTGACCGACCCTGCAGGCGTCGCGTGGGAATCGTTCCACAATCTCGGCAATGTCGAGTTCTACGATGACAAGACTGAAGCGGACAAGCAGAGCGGTTGCTGCAGTCCGGCTCAGCAAACCGATGCTGAAAAATCGGCCTGCTGCGCGTGACTGTATCGCGGTGCAGGAGACGCGTCCCAAATCCATCCGCGCTAGTGATAGCCGGCATCGGATCGCACCTTGCCGCGGAATACGTAATACGACCAACCGATGTACATGAATATGATCGGTAGCAGGAAGAGCGTGCCTATCAGCAGGAACGCCTGCGTCGAAGGAACCGCGGCAGCCTCCCACAATGTGATCGTGTACGGCACCACATAGGGAAAGAGACTGATTCCGAGGCCCAGGTAGCACATCGCAAAGAGACCCATCGCGCCGATGAAAGGAATGTAATCGTGGCCGCGGCGAAGCGCCCGCCACGTGGTCCACGCGATCGCTG
>DASPYC010000312.1:0-3466 GCA_035636955.1 Casimicrobiaceae bacterium | reverse complement strand
TTATCGTTCTTTAGAAGGCAAGACCTTTCCGCACGGCGCGCAGCCGTTCGGCCCCGTAATTGTCCCGCACGGCGAAACTTGGCCCGCACTCTTTGGCGTACACAGGCGGGTTCCGTGGGCATCGCACGGCTCGCCCACAGGAGCACAGAACAGTTGTTCGTGGGTTGTAGGATCGACGAAGCCCCGCTTGACGTGCAGCCACTTGAATTGCTGCCGATACCATCCATCCACCGGGCCTGTCTGCACGCACACGGCGTCCGGGTGGGTCGATGGCGCGAGCGCCTGCTCCGGAAACTTGAAGGCTGGCGTCTGCACGAATTGCCCGTTCTCATACCTGACGGTTCCGAAACAGTTGAAGCCCGTCGCGTCATCCGGAAGCGGCTCGTCCCACCAGGGCACTGGATCTTCGAGGCCAAAAACCTGACCGCCCGGAAGCGCAAGCAATGCTGCAGCGATAACAAATGTGAGTTGCTTCATCCAAAATCGTCCATCAGCGGCGATGGCTCAGCGTCAACTCGTCGAAGACGCGCTCGACGTTGGCCTGATGGCGGGCCAATGTGATCAGCGCCCGGTTCTCCGCTTTGGTCCGCACGCAGCCCTTAAGCGTCACCCATTTGCGTGACGTCGTCACCCACACCGATGTATCGGCAAAGCGCTTGTCGGCCGCGATCTCGGCGCGGACCTGCTCGTTGATCTCGCCGTCGCGCTTGTAAGCGCCGCCCGGCTCGCAAATTCCTTCCAGCGCGCATCGCGTTCCGCGTTCGCTGCGGGCGTGCGCTTCTGTACGCATCTCGTCGGGTGAATAGAGCCGCGGTACCACGGTGGGGCAGCTCGGCATACCGTTGGTTGCCTGAGTAAACGGATCGAGCTGCATCGCTGGCTGCGCAGTTGCGCAAAGCGAGGCGAGCCCGATCAACGCAGACAATAAATGCAAGACGTTCATTGCGCTATTGTGCCGCGGATTTGATGGACAATGACGCGCTGATCAACTTTGGGGGAAGGCAATGAAGCGGAGCATCGATCGATTTCTGACGACGCACACCGGCAGCCTGCCACGTCCGGATGACCTCATTAGGATGATGTACGCGAAGGAGGAGGGCGTACCGGTCGATTCCGGTGCGTTGGCGCGCCGCGTCGCGTCCGCAGTCGAGGAAGTCGTCAGCAAGCAAGCCGAGGCCGGCATCGACATCGTCGACGACGGGGAGATGAGCAAGCCGAGCTACGCGACCTACATCAAGGATCGGCTGAACGGTTTCGGCGGCACGGGCAACACGTTCGTTTACCAGGATCTCGTCGATTTCCCGAATCTCGCGAAACGCGTGTTCGGCGATCCGGGACGCTCACGGCGAAAAACGCCGGCGTGCAGTGCGGCAATCAGCGTTGGCGATCCCGGCGCCGCGAAAGCGGATGCGGCGAATCTCAAGGCAGCGTTTGCAAAGGTGAATGCGCAGGAGGCATTCCTAACTGCCGCATCGCCGGGCGTCGTATCACTCTTTTTCCGCGACGAGCATTACGGAAATGAAGAAGCGTATCTCGCGGCGATCGCCGAGGCGATGCGCTATGAATACGAAACGATCGCCAACGCCGGCATCGTTTTGCAAATCGATTGTCCCGACCTCGGCATGGGCCGGCACATCCAGTTCGCCCACTTGAGCCTCGCCGAGTTTCGCAAGAAAGCGGAGCTTCACGTCGAGGCTCTCAATCATGCGCTCACCAACATTCCACCGGACCGTTTGCGACTGCATATGTGCTGGGGTAACTATGAAGGGCCGCATCATTGCGACGTCCCGCTCGCCGATGTGATCGACATCGTGCTGCGCGCGCGTCCGATGGCGATTGTGCTGGAGGCGGCAAATCCGCGACACGCACACGAATGGCAGGTATTCGAAACGGTCAAGTTGCCGGATGGAAAGATGCTGATCCCGGGGGTCATCGAATCGAAGTCTAACTTTATCGAGCACCCGGAGCTCATCGCGCAGCGGATCAGCCGCTATGCGAACTTGGTCGGCCGCGAGAATGTCATCGCCGGCAGCGATTGCGGATACGGCACATGGGTCGGTCAAGCGGCCGTCGATCCCGACGTCGTATGGGCGAAGATGGCGGCGATGGCCGAAGGCGCGCGGATCGCTTCGCGCGAGTTCTGGAAGCGCTGATGTTCGGTGAGTGAATCTATCGGCTGAAACGCAAGTCGCGCGCTCGAATTTCGTGCCGCCATTGCAATTCGCCTTTCTGATCGTAGCTTTCGAGTGCGATCGTGCGGTCGTTGCCTGGTCCCGTCACGCGAATCATCCCGAACTGGCGCTTGACGACATACGTGCCTGGCACGATATCGGGATTGTCTTTCTCGCCGGGTGGATCGAACGTGCCGGACGTCAGCGGGCTCGACGTGAATTCGAATAGCGGATAACCGCCGACGCGCTCGATTTTCAAAAGCTCGGTGTAATGTCGATCGCCCGAGAGGAAGATCAATCCGTCGACGCGTTGCGCGAGCAGCCAATCGGCAAACGCCCTCTGCTCGGAGGAATAATTGTTCCATCCCTCGAAGCGATTGACGCGATTCCACATTTGCGAACCGTTCACGACGATCTTTATGGGTGCTGACGAATAGACGAGGGCATTCTTGAGCCATTCGAGCTGCTTCGCGCCGAACATCGTCTTGTCGGGACCATCGAGCAGCTTGTTCGCAGAGCGGTAGTAGCGATCGTCGAGCAGGAATATATCGACATCGCCGAAACGTGTGCGTCCGAAGATGCCGGGTGTTTCAGGCAAGCCATAGCTCGGATTGGCCCAATAACGGCGAAACAGCGTGAGCGCATCACCTTTCATCGTGTACGACAGGTCCGCGTCGTTCGGACCGTAATCGTGGTCGTCCCAGATTGCGACGTTCGACGTTGCGGTGAGCAGCGTCTTCAGCGACGGCAGCGTGCGTTGGCGGCGATACCGCGACGCCATCGAGGCCGGATCAAGCTCATCCTGCGGCTGGAAATAGAGGTTGTCACCCATCCAGACCATGACGTCGGGCTTCTTCGCTGCGATCGCGTCGAAGATCTCGTATCCGCCGCCGTAGTTTTGCGAGCCCCAGACGGGATTGGCGTCGGCGAGAAAGAAGCACGAGCCGATCGCGATCGCGATATCTTGTGCATCGGCGGCCCGCATCCATCGCGGTTGCGCGCGCAGCACGCCTTCGCGCCGCTCGCCGTCCCCGACGACTGCGTACGACACTTGCTTGCCGGGCAACAGGCCCGTCAGTCGAGCCTGCACGATATTGTTGTCCGCGGCGCGGGCATCGAATGTCGCACGATGCGCATCGACGTCGCCTTCCATGCGCCAAATGACATCGACTGTTCCCGGCGCGTCGGTTTGAATCCAGATGAGCGCGCTCGCGTAATCGACGTAGCCATGCATCAGCGTCAATCCCGCGCTCGCAACGCCCCCTTGCACGAACGTCATGAAGCCGGCCGCAAAT